>CAJXIC010000110.1 GCA_913054385.1 uncultured Pseudomonadota bacterium | reverse complement strand
GGAGGAATATGGTGGCAGCGGCCTGGGCCTGGGCGAGGTGGTGACCATCGTCGACAACCCGACCGGCAGTGCTGCCAGCCAGTAATAGAGCGGCGGCTTCTGGGTGTAGGGCTCGCCGCCCAGTTCGAGCAGAATCCAACTCGAGGCGCGGTCGCTGCGCACGATCTCGTCGGCGATCTCGGCGTAGCGCGGTTCGTCGGGAGCCCAGAGGTCGAGGGTGCCGAGGCCCGGCAGTAGCAGGATCGCTGCCGCCGCCAACGCGATGGCGCCCCCCATCTGCACTTCCCGGGCTCTCGTCATCGACGCTCCAGAAAAGGGGCACGCCTTGGCGCGCGCCGGATCGACGGTACCCTTTCGCCTACGGAGGTGCCGTCATGGCCAAGGCAGCGAGTCTGGTGGGTGCCGAATTTTGTGAGCGGTTGCGGGTCGAGGCAATCGATCTCGAGGCACTCTCCGGGTTTCTCGATTCGCTCGAGCACGCCGAGCGTGTCGAAGCGATCCGAAGTGCCGGACGGCGCGAACAGAAGAACCTGTGGCGGGCGGCGGAGGGATTCGCTTCGGTCGGCCTGGTCGATCTCGTTCCCGAGACCTGCGCGGCCGGGGAAACTGTCCGCCACTTCGGCAAAAACACACTGCCGGCCTTCACGCACTTCGAAAAGCGCTTTGCGCGGCCGGAAGGGGGTGACGCTGGCAAGCCCGCGGAACTGCACGGCTTCAACTTCCAGAAGCTCGCGCCGATTACTGGCCCCGGATACTTCACGGCGACGGCGAGCGGAACTCGCCCCGAGGTGCTGATCGACTATCGACGCGTTCCGGACGCGCCGCCCGCAGGCTGGCCCGCGGTCCGCGGCAACGAGAGTGGCCTTTCGCGGCTGGTCTACGGCTTCATGGTCGACACGCTGCGCCGCGTGTCCGAGCACGTCACCATCGGGTCCGCTGCGAAGAACGGCAAGGATATGGGGAGTTGGTTCCTGCTGACGCGCCAGGCGTGACACCGGGGCCGCCGGCGACACCGACGCTTTCGCTGGTGATCCCGGCGCGCGACGAAGCGGAATCGCTCGCACTGCTCCACGCCGAGGTGGCCGCCGCGCTCGACGCAATCGAAGGCGGCTACGAGGTGGTCTTCGTCGACGACGGCAGTGTCGACGAGAGCCCGGCGATCCTTGCGGGTCTTGCCGCCGCCGATCACCGCGTGCGCGTGGTGCGCCTCGAAACCGGGCGCGGGCAGTCCGCCGCGCTCGACGCGGGCTTTCGCGCGGCGCGCGGCGAGTGGATCGCCACCATCGATGCCGACCTGCAGAACGATCCGGCCGATCTTCCGCGGTTGCTCGCCTATTGCACCGACGGTGACATCGACGTCGTAAATGGGGTGAGAACCGATCGCGCTGACGGCCTGGTACGCCGGGCTTCGTCGCGCGTTGCCAACGCCATTCGCAATCGCCTCACTGGCGAGAGCGTGATTGACGTCGGCTGCTCGTTGCGTGTGATGCGCGCCTCGATGCTGCGGGAGGTCAAACTCTACGATGGGCTTCACCGCTTCTTGCCGACGTTATTGCGCCTCGAAGGGGCTCGGCTGATCGAGGTGCCGGTCTCGCACCGTCCGCGGCGGTTTGGCCATTCGAAGTACGGGGTGTCGAACCGGTTCTTTGCGGCGATGGCCGATCTCTTCGCCGTGCGTTGGATGCAGCGCCGCCACCTGAAGCGCGACTGAGACCGGACGGGCAGGCGGCGGATCTCGTTCGGCTCGGTCGTTGGAACGGAATCGCGAACGCTGTGCTGTGCGACCCGGTGCGGGGGGCTGCTCGGCGACTTGCGGGACGGCTCCCCGGAGACGCCTCGCGGGCCACTCTGTTCGCGATCCGCATCAGACACCCGACCATCGATGGGTCAAGTCGTCCGTGCCTTTCGTCAACCGCCGCTCTTCTTCGCGTCGAAGCCGCGTTCGCGGAGCGCTTCGATCAACTGGTCGCGGTGTTCGCCCTGGATCTCGATGGTCCCCTCGCGCAGGCTCCCGCCGCTGCCGCAGAGTCGTTTCAGGTCGCGAGCCAGGTCTCGCAGTGCCGCGTCGCCCAGGGGGAGCCCTTCGATCGTGGTGACGGGCTTTCCCTTGCGACCCTTCGATGAGCGTCCCACGCGCACGCGATCCCCGGTCGGCAGTTCGCGCGCGGCGGGGCGCCGCGGGCAGCGGCAGCGTTTTATCGGCTGTCCGCAGGCGGGGCAGTTGCGTCCCGATTGCGAGGAATACACCGTGTGGTCGCGACTCATGCGATGTCTTTCGCCGATCGCAGGCGCTCGCGCGCCGCAAAGCGACGGAAAAAGCTGGTGAGGGTCTCTTCGCTCTGAATTCCGCCGAAGGGCCAGGGCCCGAGCATGAAGGTGGGCACTCCCGAGACCTGTGCTTCGCGGGCCGCCTCGGTGCGTTCGCCCAGTTCGTCGAGGGCGGCCTCGATGCGGGCGGGTTCGAGGGACCAACCGAGTTCCTGGCAGAGCGACTCGGGCGCGGTGCCCAAAGCATCGAAGCGGCCCTCTTCGAAGACCGCGGTGAAGACGCGCTCGCGAAAGGTCGCCTCGACCGCCGGGTCTTTCAGGCACAGCGCCGCCGCCATCGCCCGGCGCGAATCGAGCCAGAAGGGCGGCATACGGAGCGGCACCTCGAGTTCGCGCGAGACCCGTGCCACGTTCTCGGCACGGTCGGGCGGGATCTCTCCTCCGCGCCGCCAACGGAGCAGGCGCGCCAGGTCAAGGGGGGTCCACGAAATTTCGATTCCCAGGGTCTCGAGTTCGTCCCGGAGGCGCGGCACCACCCGGTGCGCGACATAGCAGAGGCTCGAGGCGAAATCGTAATGCACGCGCACGCGGATCGGCGCCTCGCCAGCACTCATACCGCCAGCCAACGCCTGTGATCCAGCATGATGCAGCGGTCCTGCACCACGGCGATGCCCGCTGCTTCGAGGCGCGCGGCAGAAGCGTCGCAGCGGATCCCGAGTTGCATCCATACGGCACGCGGGCGCTCGGGCAGCGACAGGATCTCGTCGGTGTGCGCGGGGATGTTCGCAGATGCGCGGAACAGGTTTACGAGTTCGGGGGAGCGTGACAGGTCGGCGAGGCGCGGCGCGCAGTCGAGCCCGAGGACGCGGCCCAGGCGCGGGCTCACCGGCAGGATTTCGTAGCCTGCGGCCTGTAAGTAGCGCGGAACCCGGTAGGCATCTTCGTCCGGCCCCGCCTTGATGCCGATTACGGCGATGCGCTTCACCGCTTGGAGCAACGTTTGGATTTCGGCGCGGTGCTGCAGCACGAGAACTCCCGGTTTCGAACGCCCGAGGAAGCCGCGCGCGAAGCGTGCCGGCCCGCGCTGGGTTAGGGTATCTCGGAATGGCTCGTGGTTCCGCGTTCGGGAGAAGTCGCACCCACCGGGGTGCACTGCTGGTGGCCGGGGTGCTCCTCTGCGGGCTCGCGAGCCCGGCCCCCGCTGCACGCGCCGATTCCGCCACGCTCTCGGACCCCGCCGAAAAAGTCATCGAGACGGTCCTCGAAAACGGTCTGCGCGTCCTCACTCTCGAAGATCACACCACCCCGATCGTTTCGTTGCAACTGTGGGTGCAGGTGGGTTCGAAGGACGAGAGTCGCTACACGGGGCTCGCGCATCTCTTCGAGCACATGATGTTCAAGGGTTCGAAGAACGTTGCCCCCGAGGTCCACGCGCGGCTGGTCGAAGCCCGCGGCGGCCGGGTGAACGCCTTTACCAGCCGCGATGTCACCGTCTACTTCGAGGACGTCACGGCGGAATCGCTGCCGTTGGTGATCGACCTCGAGGCCGAACGTTTCTCGAACCTGGTGATCACCGAAGAGAGCCTCGCCCCCGAGCGGCAGGTCGTTCTCGAAGAGCGGCGCATGCGCGTCGACGACAGCGCCAACGGCCGCGGCTTCGAGGCCCTGATGGCGCTCGCCTGGCGCGCGAACACCTACCGCTGGCCGGTGATCGGCTGGCCCGAGGACGTGCAGAAGGCCCCGGCCGAGGTCTGCCGCGAGTTCTTCGAGACTTACTACGTCCCCAACAACCTGGCGCTGGTGATCGTGGGCGATTTTGAGACCGAGGCGACCCTCGCGCACGTTCGTCGCGCCTTTGGATCGCTGGTCGAAAGGGAGCCGATTCCGCGCAACCCCGTGCGCCAGCCCGAGCAGGCTGGTGGACGCCGCGCAACGGTGCACTTCGACGTGCAGGGTTCGCTGCTCTTCGCCGCCTGGCACGCCCCGGCGACCGGCCATGCCGATGCCGAGGCGCTCGACGTGGCCAGCCAAATCCTTTCGGGCGGGCGCTCGAGCCGGCTGTATCGCTCGCTGGTATACGAGAGCGAAGTGGCCCTCTCGGCCCACGGCGGCTACTGGGAGTTGCAGGAGGCGGGCCTTTTCTACGCGATGGCGAGCGTTCGGCCAGGGGCCTCGATCGAAGAGGCCGAGGCACTGCTCTTCGAGCAGATCGCCGCGATTCGCGAGGAGGGGGTGAGCGCCGAGGAGGTCGAGAAGGCAAAGCGCCAACTCGAGGTGTCGCTGATCGAGGGGCTCACTACCAATCACGCGCTGGCCGCGCGCATCGGCCGCGAAACCCTCGCCTTCGGTCGCGTGCGACCTATCGCGGAACGACTCGACGCCATCCGCCGGGTCGAGGTCGCCGACGTGCAGCGCGTCGCCCAGACCTGGTTGCAACCCGAGAAGCGGACGGTGGTGCAGGTGGTGGCGCCGCCGCCCCGTGAAGAGGGTGCACCGTGACTCTCGCTGCGCGGTTCGGGATCGCTCTTCTCGCCAGTGGGTTCTTGGGCTGCGCTCTGCTCGGCGGTGGTTCGCGTTTCGAGACGGCCACCCCGACGCCGCCGGGGACCGGTCCCCTCGTCGACACTTCCCGCATCGAGCGCATGACACTCTCGAACGGCGCCCAGTTGATCGTGATGGAAGATCACCGACTGCCGCGGCTCGTCCTGGGGGCCAGTTTCCGCCGCGGGGCAGGGCGCGTGCCCCTGGCCCAGGCGGGCCTGGCCGATTTCAGCGCGGCGCTGCTCGAGCGCGGCACCGGGGATCGCGACGCGCTGTCACTGGCGAAGGCCGTCGACGCCATCGGCGCCTCGTTCTCGGTTTCGGCAGGATGGGATTCGACGCACGTGGGTGTTTCGGGGCTCTCGCGCGACCGCGATGCGCTGCTCGGCTTCCTGACCGACGCGATTCTTGCGCCGCGCTTCGAAACCGAGGAAGCCCGAAAGGTGCGAAAGGAACATCTGGCGGCGCTCCAGAAGCGCATCGAAGACCCGAAGAGCCGCGCCAGCAGCGAAGTCGGGCGTTTGCTCTACCCGGGGCACCGCTACAGCCTGCCGATCGCGGGGATCCCGGAGTCCGTTGGGAAGCTCGAGGCCGAGGACGCGCGTCGTTACCACGCGGAGGTCTTCGTGCCGGGGAACGCGATCCTCTCGGTGTCGGGGGACGTCGACGCCAAAGCCATTCGCGATGCGCTCGAGACGCGGCTCGCCGCCTGGAAGCCCGCCGCGGTTCCCGCCGAGGCCTCCGCGCCGCCCCGGCCTGCTCCGGTCGCTACTCGCATCGTCGTCGTCGACCGCCCGGACCTGACCCAGGCTCGCGTCGTGCTGGCCCAGGGCGGGCTCGCGCGCAATTCGCCCGAGCGCATCCCCGCCATCCTGGTCAACGCCGTGCTCGGCGGCAGCGGCTTCTCATCGCGGCTGATGACGAAGGTGCGCTCGGAAGAAGGGCTGGCCTACGGCGTAGGCTCCGGCTTCGCGATGCGCAGGCAGCCCGGCCCCTTCTCGATCGCCACCTCGACCCGCGTTGCGAAGGCCGGCCGCGTGGTCGAGTTGTTGCTCGCCAGCCTTAAAACGATTCGCAGCCAGCCGCCCAGCGCCACCGAACTCGCGCTGGTGAAAAGCTTCGTGGTCGGGCGCTTCGCCCTCAACCTCGAGACCGCCGAGGATGTCGTCGCCACCCTCGTTTCCCTCGCGATCTACGGCCTGCCCGACGATTCGCTCGACACCTACCGCGCCCGCGTCAGCGCCGTCACTCCCGAAGTCGCGGCCCACCTCGCCCGCAGCGTCTTTCACCCCGACGACCTTGCCATCGTGCTCGTGGGCCCGGCCGAACAACTCCTCCCCCAACTCGAAGCCTTCGGCCCGGTCGAAGTCGTCCCCAACGATCCGACGCGATAGCGAACCCCCTGGCGCCCGGCACCGCGCGGTGAGGGGTTCCGGCGAAATCAAGCGCAGCGAGCCTCACGCCCCGGGAACCGGCGGAGAGGGCTGAAGAGTCCGCACTTCGAAACGCCGCGTGAGAGGAGCGAGCGAGCCATTCGCCGGAACCCCTAACGGCGGGGACGCCGCCCGTCAGCATCCCAGCATTCGCCGGAATCCCCCACCGCGGGGCCGCCAGCTCTGGCCCTTACTCCCCGTAGACGTCCAGAATCTCGCTGCCGCGCACATAGCGGCTGGGGAAGATGGCCTGGGAGAGTTCGGCCGGGGTGATGCCCTCGGGTGTGATCTGCTCGAGCCAGGCGTGCTGTACGTGCTCGAACTCGGCGGGGGCGAGGCCCGAGCGGCGCTGGTGGAGGAAGAGGGCGTTGAGGTCTTCGAGGGCGCGGTAGGCCTCGAACTGGGAATTCGGCCGGTTCTTGATGTAACGGCGAAATTCGAAGCCGACTACGCGGCGCGCGCCGGTGAGAGAGCGGTAGTCCTGGAGCGCCTTCGACAGCACCTCGCGGATCTGCGGCGCGTTCTCGCGGTGGGGGCCGAGTACGCGCCGATAGGCCTCGAGCGCAAGTTGCGCGTCGTGCGAGAGAATGCGCGCCTCGCTCACCCACACCGGGGCCGAGGCCAGGCGTACCCCGGAGTCGACGTCGTCGTAGATCCCGGCGCCGTCGAGCCGCGATT
>CAJXIC010000109.1 GCA_913054385.1 uncultured Pseudomonadota bacterium | reverse complement strand
TTCCAGGGGCTCGTGGGAGAGGATGAGGCCCAGATCGACTGGTCGCTCCCCGGCGAGCAGGTCGACCGCTTGATCCGCGGCTGTGACCCGCAGCCGGGAGCGCATACCCGGATGCGGGGAGAGTCGGCCCGCCTCTTCGGGAGCGCTTTTTACCCCGGGGATCCGAAAGCGGAGCCGGGAACCGTCTTGGCGGCCGAGGGGCCTGTCCTGCGTGTTGTGACCCGCGGGGGTACCCTGGAGGTCGCGAAATTGCGCCTTGGTTCCGGGGCAAAGGGGGCGGCTACCGAGGTCGGCCTCGAGCCGGGCGAACGCTTCGGAGGCGACTGAGAGAGGTCCCCCGGGGTTCTCCCGGGCCAGGGGCACGGTCTCTGGAAATCCGTTCGTCACCTCGCTAGTGTGCGCGGCCACCCACCCCCGTTCCGAATTTCAAACCCTCGCCCGATCGCCCTGCTGGACGCGCTAGACGTCCCGAAGGCCGGGCTGCGAGAACCCGATGGCAGCGGATATCCAGAAGCTCAGAAACATCGGCATCAGTGCCCACATCGACTCCGGGAAGACGACGCTCACTGAGCGAATCCTCTTCTACACCGGCCGCATTCACGCCATGCACGAGGTGCGCGGTAAGGATGATGTCGGCGCCACGATGGACTCGATGGAGCTCGAGCGCGAGCGCGGCATCACCATCCAGTCCGCCGCAACCTTTGCTATCTGGGGTGACCATCACATCAACATCATCGACACGCCGGGCCATGTCGACTTCACCATCGAAGTCGAGCGTGCCCTGCGGGTTCTCGATGGCGCGGTACTGGTGCTCTGTGGTGTAGCGGGCGTGCAATCGCAGTCGATGACCGTCGACCGGCAGATGCGGCGTTACAACGTGCCGCGCCTGGCGTTCATCAACAAGCTCGACCGTTCTGGCGCGAACCCCGCGCGCGTGACCGAGCAGCTCCGCGAGAAGCTCCGACTCAACGCGGTGATGATGCAACTCCCGATCGGGCTCGAAGCCGATTTCGAGGGGGTGATCGATCTCGTCACGATGAAGGCCGTTCGTTTCGAGGGCGACGGCGGCGAAGATGTCGTCGAAGGAGAAATCCCCGCGGACCAGCTGGGTGACGCCGAAATCGCCCGCGAAACGATGCTCGACGCCGTCTCGATGTTCTCGGACGAGTTGATGGAAGCCATCCTCGAAGATTCTGTGACCGAGGACTTGATCCACGAAGCGGTGCGAACCGGCACCCTCGCCATGGATTTCACCCCGGTCTACCTGGGCTCGGCCTACAAGAACAAGGGCGTGCAGAACCTGCTCAACGCGGTGATGCGCTACCTGCCCGCGCCCACCGACATCGAGAACACCGCCGTCGATCTCTCGAACGACGAGGCCACCATCAGGCTCGAGAGTGATCCGAACAAGCCCCTCGTAGCGCTCGCCTTCAAACTCGAAGACGGCCGCTACGGGCAGCTCACCTACCTGCGGGTGTACCAGGGTCAGATCGCGAAGGGCATGAGCATCTTCAACAGCCGGAGCGGCAAGAAGCACAAGGTGGGCCGCCTCGTTCGCATGCACTCGGATGCGATGGAGGACATCGATTCCGCGTCTGCCGGGGACATCGTTGCTCTCTTCGGCATCGAGTGTGCTTCGGGGGATACCTTCACCGACGGATCAGTGCAGGTCTCGATGTCTTCGATGCACGTACCCGAGGCGGTGATCTCGCTCTCGGTGAAGCCCGTCGACAAGAAGGCCCAGGAGAATATGTCCAAGGCCCTCGGGCGCTTCGTGCGTGAAGATCCGACCTTCCGCTCCGAGGTCGACCGAGAGAGCGGTGAAACGGTGATCTCGGGGATGGGCGAGTTGCACCTCGACGTCTACGTCGAGCGGATGCGCCGCGAATACGACTGCGAAGTCGAGACCGGGGCGCCCCAGGTTGCCTTTCGCGAGACCATCTCGCGCCGTGCGGACTTTCACTACACCCACAGGAAGCAGACCGGCGGCTCGGGGCAGTACGGCCAGATCGTGGGCTACATGGAACCCACTGAAGCGGGACAAGATTTCGAATTCGTGTCGAAGGTTCGAGGGGGCAATATTCCGACCGAATTCATTCCTTCGGTGGAGAAGGGTTTCGTTTCGTGCCTCCAGAAGGGCCGCCTGATCGGTTTCCCGCTCCAGGGCCTGCGCGTCGTCCTCACTGATGGCAAATCGCATTCGGTCGATTCTTCGGATAACGCCTTCCAGGCGGCGGCCCGCGGGGCATTTAGGGACACCTACGGGAAGGCGAAGCCGATCATTCTCGAGCCGGTGATGAAGCTCGAAGTCGAGGGTCCCGGCGAGTTCCAGGGCGCTCTTTTGAAGACGCTCCTGCAGCGCCGTGGTAATGTGATCGGTACGACGGAAGAGGAGGGCGGCTTCTGCCGCGTCGAAGCCGAAGTGCCGCTGGCCGAGATGTTCGGGTATGCCACGGAGTTACGCTCCGTCAGCCAGGGCAAGGCCGAGTTCACCATGGAGTTCGCCCGCTATCTCCCCGCGTCCTCCGACACCCAGCAGGAACTCAAGGAAAAGTACAAGTCGCAGTTGGTCATCGAGGAGGATTGATCGGCACTCCCGATCCCGGCGGCCGTCTGCGCCGGTCCTTGAAGATGGTCCGCTGTGATCCGTCCGACCTTCGGACCGGGGTCCCCCGGCACCGATGCGTCTCTCTGGGGCAATCATGTACCGAAAATTTCTGAACGCGAGGAGCCCGATGCGGCTGCTCGAGAAGGGGCTGCACGGCGGCCTCGGAATCGGAAATCTCGGTTTCGTGATCGCAGGGCACGGCGTCGGCAAGACCCCCTTCCTCGTCGGCGTGGCGCTCGACGAACTGCTGCGCGGCGGCAGCGTGATGCACGTCTGCCTCGATCAGACGGTCTCGCACGTGCGCACCTACTACGACACCGTCTTCGAGACCCTCGTCACCTCGACGCACCTCGAAGACGCGGGTCTCACCCACGCCGAGATCGACAAGAATCGATCGATCCGAGCCTACGCTCCTTCGGACTTCACCTCGTCGAAGCTGCGGCAGGCGGTCAAGATCGATTCCGATGCGGGGACGCGCCCGACTCTCCTGATCGTCGAAGGCCTCGATCTTGCGGGTGTCGACCGCGAAGACTTGATGGACATCCGCGCGCTGGCCGAAGAACTCGCGGCCGAAGTGTGGATCTCGGCGCCGGCGGATGGCGAAATGGTTCGCGAGCTGCCCACGGCACTGGCGCGCTTCGAGGATCTCGTGAGCGTGGCCCTCGCCCTCGAGCCTGGGCGCGGCACGAGCGACCCGGTGGCACTCCGCGCGCTTAAGGATCACGACAACCCGGATACCAGTGCCCTGCACGTGGCGCTCGATCCGAAGACCCTGCTGCTGATCCGAAACTGACGCGCGCGCCTCCTCTTTTCGCTAGGCGCGCCCCCGCAGATCGCTTCGCAGGCTCCTCAGTTCGTCGCCGCTGAAGTCGAGTTCGGCGGCGATCTGGATGATCTCGTCGCTCTCGATCTCGGATACGTGTCCGTCGGCCTCGGCCACCTGCAGTAGGGCCCGCAGCAGGCGCAGCCTCTGCGGGCGGTCGGAGCGTTCGCGAAATTCGCGCGTCGCGAGATAATTCTCGGTGCCGCCTTCCTCGCGTGCCTGCTCGCGTGCGATCTCGGCCACCAGCTTGACCTGGCTCGGTTCGAGAATCTCGAGTTCCGAGAGGATGCGTTCGATGGCTGCACCCTCCTCGGCATCAATCTCGAGATCCGCGGCGGCGACGCGCGCCAGCACGTGGGCGAACGACGCGAGAAAATGGGCGGTCTCTTCGTCCAGACCCTCGAGTTCCAAAGCGATGCGCTTCACCGTGGCACTCTCGCCGCGCGAAGGCGCGCGTCCTGTCAATCGGCGCATCAGTGACATCGTTTCTCTCCCGCTCGCGGTTGGCTTCGCGGCGCAGGATCGCCCATCGGGTAGACTTTCGCACATCGCTTCCCAAGCACTCATCGAGTGACCCTGCGAGAGGAAACCAGTGCCCGAAGCCCTGCCGAATTCGAATGACACCATCGTGCTGCTGCACAACCCGAAGTGTTCGAAGAGCCGGGCCACCCTGGCGCTCCTCGAAGAACGCGATGCAGAGTTTTCCGTTCGCGAATATCTCACCGATCCGCTCGACGCCGCCGAGCTGCGCGACCTCGCGGGGCGGCTCGGAAAGCCCATCGGCGAGTGGCTGCGGAGCGGCGAAGCGGCCTTCGCGGAATCGGGGCTCTCGAAGCAGGCCTCGGCCGAAGAACTGATCGCGCTGGTGGCCTCGCAACCGATCTGCATGCAGCGGCCGATCCTGGTTCGGGGCAATCGCGCGGTGATCGGTCGCCCGCCCCAAGACGTCTTGGCCCTGCTCTAGGGGGCGATCCGCGGAGCCGCGGGCGCCGCTTGCGTGCCCGAGCGACGCGCCAGCGTGGACCACAGGTCGCTCCAGTCGTCGGTCCAGAGGGGGACCTTCAGTAGCCGGTTCTGCGGCACGAAGTGCAGGGTCATCGGCGAGCGCCTGCCCTCTTGCGCAGGTTGGACCGCCTTCGCCAAGGTCTGATGGAGTTGACGCATCCGCATGCGGGCCGAGCTCAGGAAGATCCAACGCGAGAAGTCGCTGTGATCGCCGGGCAGGGTCGGATTGAAGGCGACGAGGTTTCTCATGTCGACGCTGGAGCCGGCCCGGGCGACCACCGGTGCGAGGTTCAGGTACCGGTTGGAGATGTGTACCGCGAGGACGCCGTCCGGCTTGAGAGCCGCGCGGTAGCTCGACAGCGCCTCGCGTGTCAGCAGGTGGACGGGAACGGCGTCGCTGCTGAAGGCATCGAGAACCAGGATGTCGAAGGGTTCGCGGCTCTGTTCCCGGTTCTCGGCTTCGAGGGAGATGCGGCCATCGCCCTCGACCACTTCGATCTTCGCGTCGCCTCCCGTGAGCATGTCGAAGAGGGCGGGGTCCCTGGCGATTCGGACGATGGCGGGGTCGATCTCGTAGAAGCGGAATACGTCGCCCTCGCGGCCGTAGCCCGCGAGGCTTCCGATCCCCATGCCGACGACCCCGACACGAGTGTCGTCGCCGGGTTCGCGTCCCTGCATCAGCAGCCCGATCGGCGTGCGCACTCCGTAATAGGTGGTGGGCGTGCGCCGCGAGGCGGCCTCTAGCAGTTGCATCCCGTGCTCGGTGGTGCCGTGCCAGAGTTGTCGCTCGCGGCCGCCTGGTTTTTCAGTCTCGCGCACCGTGACCACTCCGAAGAAGGTGCGTTCGTGGTGGATGGTGTCCGGGTGAGGCCGCGGAGCCAGGATCCCGGTCGCGAGCGGGAGTGCTAGGAGCGCGGCTCCGGTGGCGAGTGTCCGTCGTTTGGAGGCGGGGCCGAGCAGGCTCTTGGGGTCGCGTCGCCAGACGAGAAGCAGGATTCCCCACGCGAGTCCCAGGGAGAGCGGCAGTTCGTAGTAGTCGTTCAACAGCGCAGGCGCCGCGATTCCCGTCAGCAGTCCGCCCAGGGCGCCGCCCCCGGCGATCGTCAGGTAGAAGGTGGTGAGCCACTCGGGGGCGGGTCGTCCGCGCGCCAGTTCGCCGTGCAGGCAGGCCGCCCCGAAGAAGAGGAGGCTGCAGTAAAGGGCGATCTGGGCTTCGATGCCGGGGAAGAGTTTGGTGCCAAAGGCGATCAGCAGGGCAGAACTCGCGGCCCCCCCCGCGAAGAGACGCCTTGGGATGAAACGCTCCGAAGCGAAAGCCAGCACGAAGGTCAGCAGGTAGGTGGCCAGGGGAAGGATCCATAGAAAGGGCACGGCGGCGACGTCGAGGGTGAGCTTGTTGCTCACCCCCATCAGCAGTGCGACCGCCACACCCGCGAGGCCGGCCCAGCGCGCGCAGTCGCGAAGGCCCGGGCGCGGCGAACGAGCCGCGGCAGGTTTCGGTTCGAGTAGCGAGGCACCGCGGGCGAGCCAGCCCACGGTCAAGATGGCGACCGCCGTGACGGCGAAGGCCAGCGACCAGGCTTCGCCGGTTGCGGAGATTGAGAACCGCGGCTCGACCCACAGCGGGTAGGCGAGCAGTGCGGCGAAGGAGCCCAGATTGGAGACTGCGTAGAGGCGATAGGGGGAGCTGTTGGCGTGGCGCTGCGCGAACCAGGTCTGGATCAGCGGTCCGGTGGAGGCGAGAGCGCAGAAGGGAATGCCCACGAAGACCGTGAGCATCGCGAGGATCTGCAGGCGCGGTGAATCGGGGGTGATGCTGCGCCAGGATTCTTCGGGAAGCACCGGCAGGACGAGGACCGCCAGGCCAAGGAGTGCCGCATGGACCAGGACCTGTGATCGCGGGGGGACGAAGCGGATCAGCCCGTGGGCGTAGGCGTATCCCACGAAGAGCGCCAGCTGGTAGAACGCCAGACACACCATCCAGACTTCCGGTGTACCACCGAACCACGGCAGGATGCGTTTCGCGACCAGCGGCTGCACCGCGAAGAGCAAAAAGGCCGCGGCGAAGGCGGCAAAGAGTTCGAGCCACAGGCCGCCGGCTTTACCGCTGTCGGCTCCTGAAGCCTGGCTCGTCGCACTCAAGGGGGCCTCGGGGCTCGCCATGACCCGGAGAATAGGGCCTCCCGGAGCGCTGCCAAAGCGGATCGGAGTCGGCGAAGGGGCAGCGGATCAGGTCTGCAGGCGCAGGATCGCTGAAAACAGGCGTCGCACGAAGGGCGTTAGTCGAGTGCGATTGTACTCGTCGCCGCACTGCCGGATCGCCTCGGCCCGGGTCGGGTAGGGGTGGACGATTTCTGAAAGCCGAGCGAGCCCGACCCCGCCCGCCATCGCGACGCCGATCTCGCTGATCAAGTCGCCCGCGTGGGGCCCGACGATGGTGGCCCCCACGATCCGGTCGCTGCCGCGGCGGACGTGGATGCGAACGAAGCCGCGCGTGTCGCCCTCGGTGCACGCGCGGTCGACG
>CAJXIC010000108.1 GCA_913054385.1 uncultured Pseudomonadota bacterium | reverse complement strand
TCCTCTTCTTTCGGATGCTCGGTGGACGACATCGACACCACCCTCGGCGACGATGCCACCCTGCTGGCAGAGAACGAGTGCGCCAGCACCACGCCGGCAATCGGCGGTTTCCTGCTTCCGGCCGAGACACTCGATGCCTTCGACGGCGAAGACATTGTCGGGACATGGACACTCCGCGTCTTCGACTTGAGCAGCAGCGACCAGGGGACGCTCGACTCGTGGAGTCTCGAACTGAACGACCCCGAACTCGAACCGGGAGTCGGTCTCACCGCCTACCGCCCCCAGACCGAGAGCTACGGGAACCCCCTCGTCCGCCGAGCGATCTCCAATGCCCTCGAGGAAAACCCCGGTGCCGGAATCCGCATCAACGGCGACGACGATGACGGCGATTCGACCGCCGACCGGGACGACACCTCCGTCGCGGGCGAAAACGACTTGATCGAAGTCGAACTGGCGGTGAACCAGGTGACTCCGCCAGTTGGATTCGAATACGTACTCCGACGAAGCAACGCGAACATCAAGGTCTGGGACAGTCAGACCAAGGGGACGGCCCTTCTCGACGCGAGCGACGAAGTCGTCGTCAGCCCAACCGGCCTCATTCAGTCGGTGTGGGTGGAGAATACCGATGGCGGCTCGGCATCCCTCGAATTCGAAGTCCGCGGGATTTCCGGCGGCTCGGTCCTCTCGTCCGATCTCATCGAGTTCTACCCCTTCACGAGCCTTGTCATCGGCCTTCACGGCGAGCTTCAGTTTCCCACGGACGACCCTGTCTACGGACCCAACGAGGGGATCTCGTACATCGCCATCGATCTTCACGAAGACGGCTACGACTCGCACATGTACGTAGAGAACGACGTGGCGAGCGACGGATCGGGGGCCGTGTACGACGAAATCGTGAACGCGGTCACGAACCGCGGGATCACCACGGTTGCTCTCTACGGGTTTAGCCACGGCGGCGGTTCGATTTACGACCTCTGCGAACGACTCGATGACAACGCCGGAAGCATCGGACCCTTCGACATCCCGTTCACCGGCTACATCGATGGGATTGAAAACGATTCCGATGTCGACCTCGACGCCGAGACCCGACTGCCAATCGGATCGGCCTACCACGTGAACTACTACCAGTCACACTGGTCCTGGTGGATCTGGGGCGGCTCGGTTCCGGGCGCGGATGTCGATGTCAATGTTACGAGCAAGTGGTGGGGCGGCGGGCTCTCCCATATTTCGATCACCACGCACGCGAATGTCCAGGCGGGCATCCATGACCCGCTGGTCCTGCGCGTGGACCGGTAGCCGGCCGAACTGGTCTCCAGGATGCGATCGTGACGCTTCCGGATCAGGAGAAGGACCGAAGAAAAGCGCTGGTGCGTGCCGCGCGAACGCACCAGGGAACCGGTCATTGGCACGTCG
Organism: uncultured Pseudomonadota bacterium; assembly: GCA_913054385.1. Taxonomy (GTDB): domain Bacteria; phylum Myxococcota_A; class UBA9160; order UBA9160; family UBA4427; genus JAYGCV01. The sequence goes on along the minus strand of CAJXIC010000108.1, from coordinate 5,551 downwards.
AACGACCCTGCTTCCCGGGGGTCGGCCCGCGGAGCGGGAAGACCCACCTCGAACTTCTACGCCTTCCCCACCCGCAGGAGCACGTAGTCACCGACGCTATCGACGTGGGCACACCAGCCGGGGTAGACCACGATATTGGTGAAGCTCTCCTCGATGATGGCGGGGGCATCGATGCGATGGCCGGGCAAGAGGTCGCTGCCGCGATAGACGCGGGTCTCGACGAAGCCCTCGCCCAGGTTGGCGCGGCGCGGTGCGAAGGCCGCGGGCTCGCCGCGGTCGGGGGCCGCGCCACCAGCGAAAGCCGGCACCTCGAGTTCCATCGACACCAGGAGCCGCACCCCGGTGAGTTCGGGCTCCTCGGCGAGCCGCGAATGCCCGTACTCGGCGCGGTGCCGCTCGTGGAAGGCCGCCGCCAGTTCATCCCCGAGCGATGCCTTGGCAAAGGAGAGGTCCGGCGCACCTTCCACGCGGCCCACCTCCACCGCCAGGGCCCAGTTCTGGCCCGGGTAGCGCAGGTTGGCCTGGTAGCGGCGCACCCGGCGCTCGGGCCCAAAGCCCGCAGCATCGAGATAGGTCTCGGCCCTGGCGTCGAGTTCGCTCCAGAGCGCTCGCAGACGCTCGAGATCGATTGAGCCTACCGGCGCCAGGTAGGAACGCTCTTCGTCGATCGAGGGCTTCGCCACCAGGGCACCCAGGGCGGAGAAGGTCGGCGAGGCCTTCGGTATCAGCACCTTCCCGATCCCCAACTCTTGGGCCTGGATCGCCGCGAAGACGGGGCCATTGCCGCCGTAGGCGAGCATCGCCAGTTCGGTGGGGTCGGTTCCCTTTTCGGCGGTGAGCCTCCGCACCGCCTGGCTCATGTTCGCGTTGACGACGCGCCAGCAATCGAAGGCCGCCGCCTCGACGTCGCAGCCCAGCGGCCCTGCCACGAAACGTTCGAACGCCTCGACGACCCCCTTGCGCGTGAGCGCGAAGCGGCCGCCGGCAAACTCGGATTCGTCGGAGAGAAGGCCAAGCACCAGGTTGGCGTCGGTGACGGTCGGACGATCGCCGCCGCGGCCGTAGCAGACCGGCCCGGGGTCTGCGCCGGCGCTCTCCGGGCCCACCCGCAGCACGCCGCTTTCGACCTGGCAGATCGAGCCGCCGCCCGCGCCCAGGGTTTCGACCGAGACCATCGGCAGCCCCACCAGGTTTCGGTGATGCCAATTCCAACCGGGCTCGGCCGGTGCCAGCCCGCCGCGCACCACCGAGACGTCGTAGCTGGTCCCGCCCATGTCGACACAGAGAAGATCCGGCTCGCCCTTCGCGCTTCCTATGTGGGCGCCGCCGATCACCCCGGCCGCGGGGCCCGAGGCCAGCACCCGCACGGGCATCTCGCGCAGGTAGTCGCGGGTCATCACGCCGCCGCTCGATTGCATCACCAGCAACTCGCGCGCGTAGCCGGCCTCCCGCAGCCGCCCGGTCAGCCGGTCGAGGTAGCCCGTCACCTTCGGGCCCACGTAAGCATTCACCACGGTGGTGCTGGTGCGCTCGAACTCCGGGGCCTTTGGCATCACCCGGTGCGAGATCGAGAGATCGACGTCGGGCAGCTCCTCGCGCACCCAACCCGCGAGTTTCACCTCATGGTCGGGGTTGACGAACGAAAACAGCGTCGAGATGGCGACGGACTCGACGCCCTGCTGGCCCAGGCGGCGGATCGCGGCCCGCGCCGCTTTTTCGTCGAGGGGAATCGCCACCGAGCCGTCGGCGCGCAGGCGCTCGGGAACCGTGAGACGACGGCGACGCGGCACGATGGCGGGCGGCGGCTCGAGCCGCACGTCCCAGATGTCTTCCTTGTAGCCGCGGCGCAGTTCGAGTTCGTCGCGGAAGCCCTCGGTGGTAAGCAGCCCCGTGCGGGCGCCGTTCATCTCGATCAAGGTGTTGTCCGCCACCGTTGTGCCGTGGACGATCGTCTCCACCTCCGAAAGGAAGCTTCGAAGGTTTACGCCTTCCCGCGCGGCGAGCTTCTCGAGCCCTTCGAGCACCGCGAGCGAGTGATCCTCCTTTGTACTCAGGACCTTCTCGAAGACCCACTCGCCATTTTTCTGGAGGGCGAAGTCGGTGAAGGTCCCGCCGATGTCGACGCCGACGCGCCGGCTCACTCGGCCGCCCCGCGCGCCACGCGCTTCTCCTCGCGCAGGGCCTCGGTGGCGGCGGCATCGACCGCGAGGTCGAGGACCTCGAGGCTGCCCTCGAAGACGACGCCGTAACGCTCGCGCGCCGCCTTTACGCTCACGTACTCGTCGAGCACGTCCTCGCGCACCGCCTCGGGGTCGCGCAGCAAGGGATCACCGAAGCCCGCACCGCCGCCGTACTGGTAGGCCAGCACCGCATTGGCCGGGAGTTGCGCCGCCACCGCGTTCTCGATCTCGTATTCGTCGGGCGTCCCCACCAGGAAGCGGTTCTCGTAGGGTCCCGCATCGTCGCCGCCCGCCAGACCGCGCAGCGGGTGCTTCTTCGAGACCATCCAGGCCACCGCGGTCACCGGCTCGAGCACCTGCTTTACGTTGCGGGTTCCAGGCTGGCCTCGCCAACGCCCCGCCCCACCCGTGTCCGTGGTCATTTCGCGCCCCAGGTTGAAGACCGGGAAGCGGCTCTCCGCCTCTTCGGCGGTAGCCAAGATGAGATTTCCGAGCCCGCTGCACAGGGCGCCCCACCCGTCGATACCCTGGGTGGCCGAGGCGTCCGAGGCGCGCACGTCGACGCCCTGGTCCATCCACATCTGGCCCTGCTCGTCGAAGCCGACCACCGCGTTGGGCATTCCCAGCTTGTAGACCTGCGGCGACGAGCGCTCGGGCAGGATGCTCGAGAGCGCCACGCAGATCGCTTCGCCGACTTCCACCGCGGGGTGGAAGGCGCCCAGCGCCACCGGCTTGTTCGGCGGCGGCTGCAGGATCGAGTTCTCGGGGACGATGATCTCGACGGCGTCGAAGAGCCCCTCGTTCTTCGGGATCGAGGGATCGACCATCGAGGCCAGCTGGGCCATGGCGTAGCCGCGCGTATTCGAGAAGGTGTTCCAGACGCAGACGAGCTCGGGCCGGGTGTCGCTGCCGTTGAGGTCGACCGTGAGCTGGTCTCCCTCCACCCGGCATTCGACGTGGACGCGGATGTCCTCGTTGCCCACGGTGTCGTGGTCGATGAAGACTTCGGCTTCGTAGGCTCCGTCGGGCCAGCGGATGACCTCCTCGCGGAAGCGGCGCTCGGTCTCGGCGATGTTGCAGTCGATGGCGGCGCGAAGGGTGTCGGCGCCGTACTTCTCGGACAACGCCCCGAGCGACCGGGCCCCCCTCTGGGTGGCCGAGATCATCGCCATGATGTCGCCACGAAACGATGGAAACCGGTTGTTGCGAACGATCATCTCGAAGATGTCGCGGCGCAACTCGCCGCGGTGCACGAGCTTCAGGCAAGGAAGGATCATCCCCTCGGCGAAGAGCTCCAGCGCGTCCACCGAAAAACCACCGGGGTCCTTGCCCCCGGTGTCCCCCTGGTGCGCCTGCAGCGCCTGGATCGCAATAATCTCGCCAGCGTCGTCGAAGACCGGGGCATAGACGTTGTAGTCCGGCAGGTGCCCGCCGCCCGCCGCCGGATCGTTGCCGACAAAGACGTCGCCGGGGCCCCAGTCGTCGGCTTCGCGAAACCCGAGCCCGTAGCGCACCGACATCGGCGAGATGAAGAGCAGCTGTGGGATGCCCACCGAGAGCCCCGCCAGCCGCCCTTGCCCGTCCATGATGCTGGCGTTTCGCTCGTTCGACTGGTTGATGATGGCCGACGAAGCGCTGCGACCGAGGTGCGTGGCGACTTCGTAACAGATCGTCTCGAAGGCCCCCCGCACGATACCCGCGGTGATGCCGTCGATCGGGGCCCCCGACTGGAGCGGCGGAAGCCGCTCGCAGAGCTTGCGATTGAGTTCGTAGGACATTGCCTGCCTTCCCGCGTCGCCTAGACGAAGAAGAGCGCCAAGGCTGCAACGAGACCGACGAAGTAGATGAGCGATCGCAGCACGTCGAGGTTCGCGAGGTAGCAGAGCGCGTGGCCGATGCGCGCCACCACCCACACCAGCGCCCAGGTCGAGGCCGCTTCCGGGTCGCCACCCTGCAGGCTGAATGCCACGACACCGGCGATGAAGACCGCCAGCGCCTCCCAGGCATTCTGTTGGGCCGCAACCGCCCGCGCGCCCACCCCCTCGAGCTTCGCGGACTGGCCCCGCGGATCCTTGTTGTCGATCGCCCCGAACTGCCGCATCCGCGAGAACGTGCCGAACACCGCCAGCACGCTGGGAATCAGCACCCCGATGAAGAGACAGGCAAGAATGGTATCCACGTCGCGTTCTCCTGGTTGAGCTGGAAATCAGTCTGCGAAGGCGAAGCGCTCGCCCACCGCCTCTTCCGAGAGCGCCCAAAGGCGTTCGGCCGCATCGGGATCCAGCGCGTAGCGAGAAACCCCCTCGACCGCTTCGTCGGATTCGCGCTCCTCGGCCACGTGGCAATCCTCGAGGTAGAGGCCACCCCGGCCTTCGAGGTCCGCGGATACCGCCGCCCAGACGCTGGTGGCGGCACCGGCCTCGACAGTCTTCCACTGGGGCGGGCTTCCCTTCGGCCGGCGGGCCATCAGCTCCTTCACGTCGTCGGCGTCGAGGTGGCGCCCGAGGTCAGTCATGATCATCCCGGGATGCACCGCGTTCGCGCGGACCCCGCGCCCTGAGACCCGGCGATCGAGTGCCACCGAGAAGAGGATGTTGGCGGTCTTCGATTGACCGTAGGCCTCCCACTTGTCGTAGGGACGCTCGCGGTAGTGGATGTCCTCGAAGACGACCGGCGACATCCGGTGTCCCGCCGACGAGAGGTTGACGACCCGGGCAGGAGCCGAGTGCAAGAGCACCGGCATCAAGAGACCCGTAAAGAGGAAGTGGCCAAAGTGGTTGGTGGCGAACTGGCGCTCGAAGTTCTCGGCAGTGTGGTCGAGGGGGCACGCCATCACGCCGGCGTTGTTGACGAGGAGGTGGAGCTGGGTGTGGTCCGCCAGCCAGGCCTTCGCCGCTGTACGGATGCTCTCCGGTCGATCGAGTTCGAGTTCGAGGAAATCGAGAACCGCCCCGGGCACCTCGGATCGAATCGCTTCGGCCACGCCCGCAGCCTTGTCGAGGTCGCGCGCCGCCAGCGTCACCGCGGCGCCCGCCGCCGCCAGCGCCCGGGCAGTTTCTGCACCCAGGCCGCCCGACGCACCCGTCACCAGCGCGTGGCGACCGCTGAGATCGACGCCAGCGCTCACTTCTGCGGTCGTGGTCTCGGCTCCCCAGATTCCGTCGCTCATCGATCCTCCCCGGGCGCGCGCTTCGAGGGCGAGCTGAACTATCGCACAGCTAGGAGGCCACGACGGTCGCCAGGGAGGCGGTCGCGATCCGCAGAATCCGAGGCCGCACGAGGCCGGTCACCCACCCCGCGCGCGTGGAACGCCTCGAGCCTTGACCGCCTCAGTCCGAGGACGCTGCCGCGGCCGCGCCCCTGCGGTTGGC
>CAJXIC010000107.1 GCA_913054385.1 uncultured Pseudomonadota bacterium | reverse complement strand
GAAGGCCCGGTCTACCTGGGCTTCTCGCTCGGCGCCGACGTCTTCGGAATCCTCGGGATCATCGGAATCGGCATGGCGATGTGGCGGCGGGCGGTGATGCGCCCGACCTACCTCGAGTCGAGCCTCGACGACTGGTTCGCGCTGTGCCTGCTGCTGGTGATCTTCGTGCAGGGCTTTGTGATCGAGGGGGCGCGCATCGCAGTGACGGTGCTGCCGCTGCCCGACAACTGGGCGCTGTGGTCGCCGGGCGGCTACGCCGTGGCACTCGCGCTGCGCGGGTTTTCGGACGCCAGCCTCGAGGCGCTGCATCGCACGCTCTGGTGGGTGCACGCGATGACGGCCTTCGTCTTGATCGGCTACTTCTCGTTCGGCAAGCTGGCCCACGTTTTCTTCGGCCTCTCGAATATCTTCCTGCGCGATCTCGGCCCCAGCGGGCGCCTCGCCTACCCGGACATCGAGGCGGCCCTCGACGCCGACCCCGACGATCTGGACGCTCTCGGCACCAACAAGGTCGATCAGTTTTCGTGGAAATCGCTGCTCGATTTCGACGCCTGTACGAATTGCGGGCGCTGCGAGAGTGTCTGCCCCGCGCATGGAAGTGGCGTTGCCCTGAACCCGCGGAAGCTGATTCGCGACCTCAAGGATCACCTCAGCGAAGTCGGCCCGGGGCTGGGCGCAGCTTCCGATGGGGCTGTCGCGATGCCATCGCTCGTTGGAATCGCAGGCGGTGAAGGCGCTGGGCCCGCTATCACCGAAGAGGAACTCTGGGGCTGTCGCACCTGCGGTGCCTGCCAGCAGGAGTGCCCCGTCTACATTGAGCACGTCCCGAAAATCATCGAGATGCGCCAGCACCTGGTGATGACCGAAGGGCGCATGAGCGACGGGGTGAAGGCGATGCTCAAGAATATCGAGGATCGCGGGCAGCCCTGGGTGGGGGGCTCGTCCGACCGCGAGGCCTGGTTCGAGGACCTCGATATCAAGGTGCTCTCCCGGGGTGACCGCGCGGAATATTTATTCTGGGTGGGCTGCACCGGATCGATGATCGAGCGCAACGTCGCGGTGACGCGCGCGGTGGTTCGGGTGCTGCAGGCGGCGAACGTCGATTTTGCGGTGCTGGGAGCCGAAGAAGGCTGCACCGGGGATCCCGCCCGGCGGGTGGGCGACGAACTCACCTACCAGACCTGTGCGAAGACCAACATCGAGACGCTCGAGCGCTACGGCGTGCGGAAGATCATCGCCACCTGCCCGCACTGCTTCAACACATTGCGCAACGAGTACCCGGATTTCGACGGACGCTACGAGGTGGTGCACCACACGCAGTTCATCGCCGAATTGCTGCGCGAGGGGAAGCTCGAGCTGCCGCCCGAGGCGGGCGGGGGCGAGACGCTCACGTATCACGACCCCTGCTACCTGGGGCGGCACAACGGCGAGTACGACGCCCCGCGCGAAGTGCTTTCGCGGCTGGCGCCGGGCGGAAAGATCAAGGAACTCGAGGCGAATCGCTCGCGTGCGCTCTGCTGCGGGGCCGGTGGCGGCTTCGCGTTCACCGATGACAACCCGACCGAACGGATCAACCACCGGCGCGTGGATCAGGTGAAGGCGGCGGGGGTCGAGACCGTCGCCGTGGGCTGCCCCTTCTGCATGCAGATGCTGGAGGACGGGCTCAGCGCGCGCGACCCAGAAAAGCGCGTGCGCGCAGCAGACGTTGCGGAGCTGGTGGCCGAGGCTCTCGACGCGGGAGGCGCGGACCCGGCATAGGACGCTTGCCGCCGCAGAGGTGCGTGCTCTACGCTCTGCGTCCGCCTGGAAACCTCCGCCGAAGATCCCGGAAGGCATGTCGACCACCCCCCTCGAAGCGAGAATCCGCAGGCTTGAGGATCGCGAAGCGATCCGCGATCTGGCGCGGCAGTACGCCCACTGCGTCTGGCAGCACGACATTGCCGGGGCGGTAGCGCTCTTTGCCGAGGACGGCGTGATGGACACCGGAGACCGCGCTCCCCTGCGCGGCCGCGCCGCGATCCTCGAGACCTACACCGAGGCGCTCTCGGACGCGGTCTTCCAGCCCTTTGTCCACAATCATGTCGTCTCCGTGCGGGGAGACGAGGCCGAGGGCACCTGCTACCTCGACCTGCGACAGACGCGTGACGGTCGCTCGTATATTGGCTCGGGCTACTACGAGGACCGCTACCGCCGCATCGAAGGCGCCTGGAAGTTCCAGTCGCGAAAACTCGTCCTCTCTTACCTCGTGCCGCTCACCGAAGGCTGGGCCGAGACCCAGGCCGAGGACTAGCGCGGGCCGCCCGCGACGGATCCCCGATTGGACTTGCGATGAACCTGATGATGCTCCTCGAGATGGCCGCCTCGGGCTTTGGTGACCGCGTCGCCTTCCAGAACGGCGAGGCGACGCTCAGCTTCCAGCAGCTCTTCGAAGCCGCGGGGGGCGCGGCCAGGCGGATCAGCGACTCGGGCTGTGAGCGGGTGGCGCTGCTCGACGTAAACAGCCTGGCGCTGCCGGTGGCGGTCTTTGGCAGCGCCTGGGCGGGGATTCCCTTCTCCCCGCTCAACTACCGGCTCACCGGCTCGGAACTCGAGGCGCTGGCGGAGCGCATTGCCCCCTCGTTTCTGATCAGCGACGCGGCGCGCGTGGAAGAGCTCGCGGGGTTGCCCGGGGCAGCGCTGGTTGGTCGGGGCGATTTTCTGGCCCAGGCCCAGGCGGCGCCTCGCCCCGAAGACGATTGGGGCATGGACGGGGACGCCATCGCGATCCTGTTGTTTACCAGCGGCACCACCGGCGCGCCGAAGGCCGCAGTGATCCGGCACAAGCATCTGGTTTCATACATCCTCGGCTCGGTCGAGTTTGGCGCGGCGTCCGAGGACGATGCCGCGCTCGTGTGTGTCCCGCCGTATCACATCGCCGGCATGGCGGCGATCGCGAGTTCGGTGTACGCGGGGCGGCGGGTCGTGCAGCTGGAAAATTTCTCGCCCGAGGCCTGGATCGAGACCGTCCGAAAGCAGGCCATCACCAACGCCTTCGTGGTGCCAACGATGCTGGTGCGAATCATCGAGACTCTCGAGAAAGAGGGCCGAGCGGATTTCCCCGCGCTACGAGCGATCTCCTACGGCGGTGGCAAGATGCCGCTCCCGGTGATTCAAAAGGCGATGGCGTTCTTCCCCGAGACCGACTTTACGAATGCCTACGGTCTCACCGAGACCTCCTCGACGATCGCCATCCTTTCCCCGGCAGACCATCGGGCCGCGGTGGCCAGCGAAGACCCCGCCGTGCAGCGCCGTCTCACCTCGGTGGGGCTTCCGCTGCCCAGCGTCGAGGTCGAAATCCGGGACGAAGACGGTCAGGCGGTGGCTGCCGGCGAACACGGCGAGATCTGCGTGCGCGGCGAGCAGGTTTCCGGGGAGTACCTCGAGAAGGGCTCGCTGCTCGACGACGACGGCTGGTTCCCCACCCGCGACGGCGGCTTTCTCGATCGCGAGGGCTTTCTCTTCGTCGACGGGCGGGTCGACGACGTGATCGTGCGCGGGGGCGAGAACCTGTCGCCGGGAGAGATCGAGGACGTTCTGCTCGAGCACGCCGGCGTTCGCGACTGTGCCGTGGTGGGAATGCCCGACGAGCAGTGGGGCGAAACGGTGGTCGCCGTCGTGGTGAGCGACGCCGCGGTTTCGGCGGACGAAGCCGCGTTGCAGGAGTGGGTGAAGGACCGCCTACGCTCGTCCCGGGTACCTTCCCGGATCGCCTTCTGGGCTGAACTTCCCTACAACGAAATCGGAAAATTATTGCGCCGCAGCGTGAAGGCGCGGCTGGGAGAAAATGCGTCATGACGGAAGCCAACGCCGCCGCCTTTGCGGGCGAGGTCAGCGAATCGAGCGTCCCGGGCTTCGACGCCGAAGTCGACGTGCTCGTGGTGGGGACCGGAGCCGGGGGCATGACCGCCGCGCTAAAGGCCCACGACGAGGGGGGCCGCGTGCTGGTGATCGAGAAGACCGATCAATACGGCGGCTCGTCGGCGATGTCGTCGTGCCTCTTGTGGCTTCCGAATAACCACCTGATGCCGGAGCTCGGGATCGACGACAGCGCAGACGACGCGATGACCTACCTGCGCGGCACCACCAAGGGTGCCGTGGCCGAAGCCCGCCTCGAGGCCTTCGTGGCGCGCGGCCCCGAGATGCTTCGCTACCTCGTCGACCAGACCCAGGTCGAGGTCGTGGGCCTGCCGGAATATCCCGACTACTACCCCGGCATCGAGGGCAGCAAGCCCGGGGGACGCTCGGTGGAGCCGGCGCATTTCAACGCGAAGCTTTTGGGCGACGATTTCCTCGCCATGCGTTCCCAGAACCTGCAGATGCAGGTGATGGGACGGCTCGGCATGACGGCGGTCGAGGCGCGCATGGTGCTCACCGGACAGCCGGGAGGCATCGCGCTCTTCGCGAAGCTGATCTTCAAGTATTGCTTCGACATCCCCTGGCGCTTTCGGTCGAAGCGAGACCGCAATCCGTCGGGCGGCAACGCGCTGATCGGCATGCTGCGGCTGTCGCTGCGCGATCGCGACGTTCCGATCTGGCTAAAGACCCCGGCACGAGACCTCTTGATCGACGACGGTCGCGTGGTGGGGCTGGAAGTCGAAAGGGAGGGGCGGAGCTTTCGCATCCGCGCCGCGCGCGGCGTGATTTTCGCAGCCGGGGGGTTCGAAGGCTCGCAGCCGATGCGCGACAAGTACCTGCCGAATCCCACCCGCGCCGAGTGGACCTGTGGCAACGCCTACAACACCGGCGAAGTGATCGAGATGGGCATCAAAGCGGGGGCCGCGGTGGACCTGATGGACGATGCCTGGTGGGGCCCGACTTCGGTGGTGCCCGGCGAGGAGCAGGCGCGGATGCTGGTGATCGAGAAGTCGCTGCCGGGCAGCATTCTGGTGAGCCAGCAGGGGAAGCGTTTCGTCAACGAGGCGGCGCCGTACGTCGACATCGTGAACGCGATGTACGCCCACCACTCCGACGCCGATTCCTGTATTCCGGCCTACTTCGTTTTCGATGCCACCTACCGCAAGAAGTACATGTGCGGCCCCGTGCTGCAGGGGTCGGCCACCCCCGACTGGATGGTCCGCAAGTTCTTCCGCGACGGGTACATGAAGAAGGCCGACACCCTCGAGAATCTGGCCGCGCAACTCGGCGTCGACGCCGATGGGCTGCGCGATTCGGTCGAGCGCAACAACGAGTATGCGAGGACCGGTGTCGACCTCGACTTCCAGCGGGGCGACAACATCTACGACCAGTATTACGGCGACGCGAAGGTCGAACCGAACCCCTGCCTGGCGCCCATCGAGAAGGCCCCGTTCTACGCCATCGAGGCCTTTGCCGGCGAACTCGGGACCAAGGGCGGCCTTTTGGTGGACGAGCGCGCGCGCGTGCTCACCACGGGGGGGGAGCCGATCCCGGGGCTCTACGCCATCGGCAATTGTTCGTCGGCAGTGATGGGACGGAGCTATCCTGGTGCCGGCGCCACGATCGGTCCGGCCGCGACTTTCGGCTACATCGCGGCACTCGATTGCCTCGCCAAGAACGCGTCCTAGCGCAGGAGACGCAGAGTGGGTTTTCGCGTACAGACCGTGATGCTCGGGCCCGACACCGAGCAGTACGCCGGCGACGGCCAGCAGACCACTGACATTCCGAGCATCGCCGCCCAGGCGAGGCGCATCGAGGAACTCGGCTTTGACGGGCTGACCGCGCCCGAGGCGGGGCACGATCCCTTCCTGCCGCTCGTGATCGTGGCGGAGCACACCAAGACCATCGCGCTCGGCACCAACGTGGCAATCGCCTTTCCGCGTAGCCCGATGATCACCGCCCAACTCGCTTGGGACCTGCAACAGCTCTCCGGGGGACGCTTCCACCTGGGGCTTGGCACCCAGGTGAAGGCCCACGTCGTGCGCCGCTATGCCGCCACCTGGACGGGTGCTCCCGGTCCGCGGCTGCGCGAGTACCTCGAGTGCCTGCAGGCCATCTGGCAGACCTTCCAGACCGGCGCGAAGCCCGGCTTCCAGGGCGAGCACTACCAGTTCTCGCTGATGAACCCCTTCTTCAATCCCGGCCCCATCGACACTGCGCCGGTGCCCGTGGACATCGCCGCGGTCAATCCCTATATGGCGCGACTCGCCGGCGAGATGTGCAGCGGCCTGCGCCTGCATCCGATCGCCACCTTCCGCTACGCCCGGGAAGTCGTGCTTCCGGCGATCGCCCGCGGCGCCGAGAAGGCGGGGCGCGACGCCTCGGAAGTCGATGTGATCGGCGCTCCCTTTCTGGCGTTGGCGCGCAACGCCAGTGGCCTCGACGCCGCCAAGGCCGCGCTCAAGCAGCACATCGCCTTCTACGCCTCGACGCCGACCTATCACTCGGTGCTCAACTTCCACGGCTGGCAGGAGGCCGGGGACGTGTTGCATCGCATGTCGCGGGAAGGGCGTTGGAAGGAGATGCCGGGGGTGATCAGCGACGCCATGCTCGACGAGTGGGCCATCGTCGCGACCTGCGAAGATTTTGCGGCAAAGACCCTCGAGCGCTGTGGAGGTATCTTCGACACGGTGCTGCTCGACTTCGACCCCGCGATCCGGGCCGACGAAAACTGGGTAGCGAAGACGGTCGCGACGCTGCAGGCGGGCTAACGGCGAATCGCCGGACGACGCGGACGTTGCTTCTCGACCGAGGCGACCGTTCCCGTGGGCGGGGGCCACTCTCGTTTCGTTGTCCTGTCCCCGCTCCTTGCAGAACGGCTGGCCGATCTCCGCAACGATCGTCGTAAAGCTTGCCTCTCGCGGGGTTGGGCGGAGGTCCCGGCTCCGCCCAACTCGGTCATACAAGCCCGGAGTTGACCCTGCGCGTATTCGCACATGCACTGCGAGAGGAAGAAGCAGACCTCTCGTGCCTCGATTTCGGCGGCACCAGACAGCACCCCCGCGGCACCAGCGACCGGCGACGCAATCCCCCAGCTTCGAAGCCCGGGGCTCAGCGCTTGAGGACGACCGC
>CAJXIC010000106.1 GCA_913054385.1 uncultured Pseudomonadota bacterium | reverse complement strand
GTCGAGAAGAATGTCTACGTCCACGATCCCACCGGCGAAAATCTCGTCGCGATCCTGGATCCGGGAAGCGCCCTGACACTCCTCGTGGAGAACTACGCTCCGGTCCACTTATTGCTCCACGCCGCGCAGTGGCAGTTCTTTGGTCCCGAGGTGCGGGGCTACCACGTCGTCAACTTGCTGCTGCACGCGCTGGCTGCGTGGCTGCTCTTCCGACTCTTCTTGCTGACGGGGATCGCACCCCTGGCGGCGGCCCTCGGGTGCGCCTTCTTCCTGGTGCATCCGGCGAACGTCGAAGCCGTCGCCTGGATCTCGCAGCTCAAGACCTCCGCGGCAATGGTGCTCGCGCTGGGGGCGCTGCTCGCGCATCCGCGGCGTCCTGCACTGGCAGCTCTTCTCTTCGGGTTGGCCCTGCTGGCAAAGCCCACGGCCATCGTCGCACTCCCGGTCGTGGTGGCGCTCGGATGGGTGCGCAGCCGCAAACAGGCTGCGGCGCCCGTCGACTGGCACTGGAAGTGGGTGGCTGGGTGGAGTGTTCTGCTGGCGGCTTTCGCGCTGGCCGAATGGATGGCCTTTTCGAGTACCGCCGGGCAGGCGCCGCCGTTCTACGCCGAACTCGATGTCCGCCTTCGCAGCGTGCTTGCGAACGCACTGCGCTACCTCGTGCGCGCGGTTTCGGGGTTCGGTGTTTCGGTCTTCCAGGAGCCGCCCCCTGCCGACTCGTGGCGGGACCCCTGGTGGCTCGCATCGCTTCCCCTGTTGGCAGCGCTCGGGTGGAGGACGCTTTTCACGCTGCGCCGCGGCCGCTACGAAGCGGTGTGGTGGATCTTCGCCATCGCGGGCTTTGCTCCCATCTCCGGTGTGATTCCCCTCCCCTATCCGATGGCGGATCGCTACCTCTACTTCATGCTGCCTGGGTTGATCGGTGGATCGTTGCTCGCCGGTCCGGAACTGGCGCGCGCGGTGGCGAACGCGCTGCGGCATGCCGAACCCTCTCCACGGGCGTGCCTGCGCGCGCGTTCCGTCGGCGCGGTGCTTTCTGGGGTCGCGATCGTATTCTTCTCGCTGCAGAGCTACGAGCGTTCCCACGTGTGGCAGCGTCTCGAGTTTTTCATGGCAGAAGCTGCGCGAAACTACCCCGAAGGCGTCGTCGCGAAGACCCGCGAAGCCTCGCGCGCGGCCCTGGAAGGAAATGCCCACGCCGCGGTTGCGGCGCTGCGGGCGGCACGGGCGCGCGGTTACAACCGCCTCGACAACGTGAATCGCGACCCGGCCTACCGGCGGATTGCCGCGGAGCCGGTTTTCCGGGAGCTGATAGCCCAGTGGGCCAGCGAGGAGATCGCGCGCTTGGAAAAAAATCTTCAGCCCTCCCAGCAGGCACTGCGGGTTCTCGCCCAATATTACCTGGTGCAGGATGATCTCGCGGCCGCCGAGCGGAGTATTCGGCGGGCCATCGAGAGGGGTGGCCCGCTCGACGAGAAGGTTCGTGTGGACCTGGAACAGATCGAGCGCCAGAAACGCATCCGGGGATTATCGAGCGGGGGGTCGATCCCCAGACGCTGAGCTTCCAATGTGGGCAAGTTTGCGGCGGAGTTTCTCTCGCTGGGCGCGCGACCCCAGCCCTTCGGGCAGCGCTTCGAGCACGACGAGCCCGTCGGCCGCCGCCTGCTGACTCTGCCGTCCCGGCTTGGCGATGCGGCCGAGCCGGTACAGCGTGTGGAGGGCACCGCGAGGCAAGCCGGCCTTCGCCGCCGCGCGCGCCCGGGTGGCCAGGATTTCGGGCCCCCCGAAAAGACGCCCCATGGTGTCGATCAGCACCAGTGCCTGGCGGGCCTCGCGTGCCTCGCCGAGTTCGACCCGCCACAGGGCGCGCAGTCCCCGCGCGTCGCCGAAGCCCGGCTGGTGCGACTCGATCTCGGCCAGTCGCGCATCGAGGGCGCGCAGGCGTTCCATGTCGGCAGCGCGCTGGGCTGCCCACGCCGCCACCAGCGCACGCGATCCTCGGCGCAGGAGCCCGCGCCGAAGTGATGCGGGTTCGAGATTCTTACCAAAGCCGTAGTGCGCGAGGCGCAGCAGGGCGATGCGCGCCCAGTCGAAGTCGATGCGTTCCGTCTCCGGGAGTGCGGAGGCGGCGTCGAGGCTCTCTTCGAGCAGGCGAACCGCGACCTCCATGTCCAGCCGGGCGTAGGCCGCGAGGCCAAGTGCGAGCGTTCGGCGGGCCGGCTCTTCAACCTTCCCGGCCAGCCGGCGTGCGCGTCCGTGCAGCCCGATGCTCGCGGTTTTCTCCACCAGGTAGATTTCGTCCCATCCGCTTCCGGGCCGGTTTCCGACTTCGAATTCACCGAAGACCTTCTCGCGATCGAAAGCGGCCTCGCGCCCCCGCATCAGTTGTGGCGAGCGCCACTGCAGGACGTTGAGATCGTCCCGACTCGGCTCACTGCCTGCGGCAAAGCGGGTGGCGGCTTCATCGTCGAGAACGAGCGTTGCCGCGACGTCTTCGGGGCGGTACACGCCCAGCAGCGGAAACACCCGTGGTCCGTTTGCGATGGCGGCCTCGACGTTGGCCTCGAGGTCGAGGGGCTCATCCGAGGCCAGCAGCAGGATCGCGCCGCGCCCGGGTTGATGGACGCGGACGAAGGAAAAGACCGAGCGCGCCGTGGCGACCAGCGTTTTCAAGAGTTCGCCATCGACGAAGGAGAGGCCCATCCATTGGACCAGCACGCCGCCCTCGCGGAGATGATCCCTTGCGATCTCGAAGAACTCGTAGGAATAGAGGTGCGCCCCGGACGGCGTCCACGGATGAGACGGTTGCGAGATGATCAGGTCGTAGCGCTTCTCGGTGAGCGCCAGCGCCGAGCGCGCATCGTTGAGTGTGACCCGGATGCGCGGGTCGGCCAGCGGATCCTGCCGTCGCAGGGGCGACAGGAGGCGGTTCGCCTCGACGACTTCGGCTTCGATTTCGACCACGTCGATGGTTTCGAGGCTCCCGGGCATGTACTCGAGCGCGGTCCCTCCCCCGAGTCCGACCATGAAAGCGCTCTTCGCATCGGGCCGCGCCAGGACGCCCGCGGCCCCGAGCCATTGGCCGGCGGGCAGCGTCCCGGGGTGCGCTCCGCGCGGCAGGATCAGCGCCTCGGGAAGTCCATTGGTGCTCAGCCGCCACGCGCCGCGGGTTTCGCGCAGCATCACGCTCGCGGTGCGACCCGTCGAGAAGTGGAAGAGCGAGCCCCCGCCGGGAGAGCGCTCCATCGGGTTGTTGCGCAGCAGTAACCAGGGCGCGCTGGGGGGCGAGAGCACCAGCAGCGCCAGGCCGCCCGCCGCCAGCCACGCGAAGGGATGCGCGCGCGTCGGCAGGATCGCCGCCGTTGTCGCCGCCAGCGCGAGATTGAGCGCCACTGCCAGCGCGAGCGTGGGCGCGAAGCCGATCGCCGGAATCAGGAAGAAACCGCTGCCGACGGCACCGATAATCGCGCCGACGGTGTTCCAACTGTAGACCCGGGCACTCGCCGCAGACGCCGATGCGGGGCCGAGCGCGAAGATCCGCACGGCGAAGGGGAAGGTCGCACCGATGCAGACTGCACTCGGTAGCAGGATGAAAGCTCCGCAGAGGGCATCGGCTGTCAGTGAATCGCCGACCCACACTTCGATCTGGCGCGACCAGGGAGCCACCCGGTCGAGCATCGCGAAGGCCAGCACCGAGAAAGCCGCCGTGCCGAGTTGGGCACCTGCAAAGCCGCGAACCGACTCCTCGACGTTACGCGCGCGGCGCGCCGCCAACCAGGAACCGATCGCGATGCCGGAGAGGAAACTGGCGAGCATGGTGGCGAAGGCGTAGACGCTGCCGCCGAAGACGTGTCCGAGCAGGCGTGTCCACAAGACTTCGTAGAGGAAGGAAACGCTCCCCGAGACCGCGACGAGCGGCAGGATCCAGCGACGTCGATCGCTGGGAAACGCTCGACTGGCCACTTCGGTGAAGGACCGGGGAAGCGGTGCGCTGGTGGCGAGGAAGGCGGCCAACACGAAGACGAGCGCATTGCCGGCGACGGCGACGAAGACGGTCTGGCGCAGGCCGATTTCCGGCAGCAACACGAAGCCCGAGAGGAGCGTTCCGGCCACGGCGCCGACCGTGTTGATCGCGTAGAGCGAGCCGATCCGCGTCCCGATCTCCTCGTTCGTACGAACGGCGTGGCGCGCAAGAAGCGGCAGCGTTGCTCCCATCAGAGCCGTCGGCACCAGCAGGATGACGAAGGAGGAGACGAGATAGAAGAGCATCGTCGCGAGCCCGCCCTCTCCCGCCAGGAGTCCGGTCGAAGAAAAGAGGTGGGCGTGCAATCGGGTCGCCAGGTCGATGAACAGGGGCACCAGAAGGGCGGCCGCGGCGATCCCCAGTTCGACGCTGGCGTACACCCGCACCGGCCTTTGGATGCGCGGCGCGAGACGCGCGGCGAAGTGGGCTCCGGCGGCGAGTCCGCCCATGTACGCCGCGAGCACCGTGGCGACGGCGAGTTCGGAGGTCCCGAAGACGAAGGCGAACTGGCGCGTCCACGCAGTCTGGTAGATCAGCGCCGCAAACCCGGAAACGAAGAAGCAGAGCGATATCAGCGCACCGCCGCTCCGCGCCGGGCTCGACCGGCTCACGACCCCGACTTCTCGCGTGGGGGCTCGCCGACGGGCATGTCGAGTCGCGCGGGAAGATCCGGGTCCAGCTCGCGGGCCCGGGCCAGCTGGTTCTCGGCTTCCTCGATCTTGCCGTCTGCAAAGAGGGCCAGCGCTAGCCGGTAGCGCGTCGAGGCGGGGCGCTGTGGGCTCGCGCGCAGGGCCTGTCGGAACGAGCGCACGGCCTCGAAGTTGCGGCCCTGTCGAAGCAGTACGGCGCCGAGCGCGTCGTTCCCGGCGGCGGGGTCGCCACCACTGGCGAGGGCGCTTCGCGCGAGTTTCTCGGCCGTCTCGAGATTTTCGTCCTCGTCGGCCAGGATCAGCGCCAACTGGATCTTGAGTCGAGGGGTGCGCAGGCCGAGTTTCAGGGCACGCTCAAAGGCACGGCGCGCAGCGCTGGGATCCCCCTCCTCGAGCAGTAGGTTGCCGAGCATGGCAAAGCGTTGCGCTCCGAGCAGGCCGTAGCGTTCGCCGCGCGTGAGGGCCGCCACTAGACCGCTGCGATCATCGAGCGCCACCAGTGTCGCGATGAGTTGGGGAAGGAGTTTCTCGAGATCCGGCCGCGTGCGGAAGAGATCCTCGAGTTCGTCCCGTGCTTCGGCGTGACGCCCGAAGTGTGCCAGCAGGCGCGCGCGCAGCTGGCGGAGTGCGGGGTCGCGGTTTCCCCCCGCATAGGCGGCATCGAGCCGTTCGAACGCTCCTGCCGTCTCGCCCAGTCGGTGTTCGTGGGCGGCGAGCAGTGTCAGCAGGTCGATTCGCTGGGGCTCTCGTTGGTAGGCGTCGTGCAGCCAATCGCGTAGGCCCGAGCCTCCACCGGGGGTCGCCACTTCGCGGCTTGCGAGTTCGATCAGGGTCTCGGTCGATGCATCGGGCTGCTGCAGGGCATCGAGGAGCACAGCCCGACCCTCGGCCGTCTTCTTGACCTGGTAGAGGCAACGGGCGTAGAGACGCTTCTGGTGGTCGTCGAGCCGCCGATCGCGGTACAGCGAACCAAAGTCGCGGACGGCGCGTTCGCACTGCCCGGATTGTGAGAACGCGTGCGCGCGAAGGGGAAGCAGGGCTTCGCGCAGGGCGGGATCGCGTTCGACGGCCCGGGCGATGGCATCGAGAGTCGCCGGGTAGTCCCGCCGCGACGACTCGGCGTAGGCCAGGAGCATGACGGGCTCTGCGCGGTCCTCCATCGCGACCAGTCGCCGCAGCAGCGCAGCGGCCTGGTCGACTCTTCCGGCTCGCATGGCAAGGTGGCTCTTTACGCGAAGGGTGATCGGCAAAAAGGGATAGTCGTCCTCGAGTGCGGCCACGAGTGCCGCGGCAGCAGCCGACTCGCCGGCTTGCTGCCGCAACTCGATCAAGGCGCCGAGCATCTGCGGCCGCATGCGCTCGTCGTCGATCCGATCTTCGAGGTACGCGATCGCTGCATCGCGACCTTCCCGTGCCCGGAGATGCGTGGCGAAGCGCAGGTGTGCCTCGGGGTCTTCGGGCCGGGCCTCGAGCAGGCGTAGCAGCGCCGAACGACCGCTCGAGTCCCCTCGGTCGCGCAACGCCACCAACTGGTCCCAGTGGGCGAGGTTGTCGGGTTCGATTTCGGCGAGTCGTTCGAGAGCTTCGACTTGAAGCACTTCGTCGTTCCAGTCGCGCGCAAGATCGAAGGCAACGAGGGCGGAATGCTTCGAGACGTGGAGAGGCGTGTCGGCGGCACTCGTCTGGTCGATCAGGTCGCGCCAGGCGGCGCCCGCCTCCGCTTCGTGACCGGGCCAGAGTCCGAAGAGACGAGCCCGTTCGGGCAGAACGGACCAGCGGTCGTCGTTGCCCATGTGCTCGCGATAACGCTCGAGGGTCTCTTGAATCGCTGCGAAACGTTCGGGATCCAGCGGATTTCCGCGCCCGCGGTCGTCGAGCAATTGGGCGAGGAGCGCTCGACCGAGGGCCCAGTGGCCGCGCGCGAGTTCGGGGTTGGCGGCCAGGCTGCGACGCGCGGCATCGAGGGCTTCGTCGAAGTTTCCGGCGTCGGTGTTCAACTGTGCCTGTGCGGCCCACGCTTCTGCGTGGTCGGGATGCGCCGCGAGGACGCCGGCGATCAGTTCATTTGCACGCAGAGGCCGGCGCTCGGAGAGCAGCCGCGCCAGACGCGTGGCCGCTTCGGCGTCTTCCGGGTCGAAGAAGAGGGTTTCTTCGTAATGGACGATGGCGTCCGAGCGCCGCCCTTCGCGCTCGAGGATCCGTGCGATCTCGAAGTGGAGCTCCGGCCGACCCGGAGCGAGGGCCAGCGCGTTTCGCAACTCGAGGATCGCTGCGGTTGCACCCGGGGGTGGCTCGGTTGCCATGCTCTTCGCCCGCGCCAGGTGCGTGGCGATGCGCTGCTCGGCCGAATCGCAGCCGAGGCACGCCA
>CAJXIC010000105.1 GCA_913054385.1 uncultured Pseudomonadota bacterium | reverse complement strand
ATCGTGCGCCCAGCCCGGAGGCAGCGCCGGGCCCAACGGACCGCCCATGCCGGCTTCGGACGTTCCCCCACTGGCAGCGACGTCGAAGCCTTCGGGGGCTGCGAGCGCTTCGGCCAGAAGCGGGTCGCCCTCGGTGGGGACCGGCTTCGACGGGGCAAAGAGGAACCAGCCCAGCACCAGGCCAAGCGTCAGCCCAAGGCCGACCCCGCGCAGCGAGATGGGGCTGCGCCTACTGTGACGGGACTTTGCCAACGAGTCGTCCTCTAGGGGAGGGAGGGTGGCAGGCTGCGAAACCGGGTTTCGGCGAGCCGAAGCGTACCGCACCTCGGGTCGCACTTCGCATCCACCCGGCTTCCGACCGGCAGCGCTCGTAGCCCCCGAGGGGGACGACCACCGGGAACTACTGGAGCTTCTGAATCGCCTCGGAGAGCGCCTCGAAGAGCGGCTCGACGTCCTCGACCTCGAGGCACGAGAAGGCCACCCGGATATCGTGCTTCCCGGTGGCGATCAGGCCGATTCCGTACTCGTCGAGGAGATGCAGCCGGAGCGTCTCGGCCTCGACGCCGCGCACCTTCACGCACATGAAGTAGCCGCTGTTAAAGGGATAGACCTCCCAGCTGTCGACGAAGCGCGGCTGGTGGACCACCTCGTGTACGCGCTGGGCACGCGCCCGCAGGATCTCGCACTTCTCCGCGCGCTCACGCGCGATCGAATCGGATACCAGCGCGCGCTCGACTAGCGACTGGGAGAGCTGCGAAACGTTCGAGATGCCCCCGCGAATTGCTCCCCGGGTCTTGGCGTCGAGCACCGCGCAGACCTCGCCAGCACTCTCGGGGCACCCGGGGCCAAAGGTAATGAAACCGCAGCGCAGCCCCCAGACGAAGAGTTCCTTGGTGGCGCCGTCGAGCTTCACTGCCAGCAGGTTCGGGTGCCGACCGGCCAGCCGTCCGAAAAGCGACTCGGTCATCGACGGCCCGCCCAGGTGGTAGAAGAGCCCGAAGTAGGCGTCGTCGAGGACCACGACCAGCTTCGTTCCCTTTTCGGCCTGGGCCAACAGCGCCGCCACCATGGCTTCGCCCTCGGCCTCGGTGGGCATGTAGCCAGTCGGGTTGTTGGGAAAATTGAGCAGCACGATCAGCTTCTCGCGCCCCTCGGAAGAGCGCTCCAGCCCGGCGGCGAAGGCCTCGCAATCAAAGCCTCCATCCTTGTAGAACGAGTAGGTCTCGATGCGCGCTCCCAGCCGCACTTCGTAGGTCAGCCGATAGTTTCCCCAGAGTTGGTCGGGGAGCAGGATCACGTCGCCGGCGTCGACGAAGAGATCGCCCACCAGCGCGAGGCCATGGGTGATGGCGGCAGTCGTGACCGGGAGTCCAAATTCCTTCCCGGCAAGCGAGGGATTCTCGGCCAGGAGCTTCTCGCGCCAGCGTTTGCGCAGGCCGGGTCGCCCGGCCGGCGGGGCGTAGGGATAAACCTCGGCGGGGTCGAGATCGCCCAGTTGGGCGTGCATCGAGGGCAGATACATCGGGGCGCCGCCCTCGGTCGCGGTGCCGATGGTGGCGTTGAAGCGGTGTGCTTTCTGCTTCGCTTCGGCAGTCTGCGACAGGATGCCCTTTGGAAAGTAGAGGGCCTGACCCAGATCCGAGAGCATCCCCAGTACCTCGGGGGCGGACTTCTCGAGGCTCTCGTTGAGCGCCTGGGCCAGGGGGGTTCGCTTGCGGTTGGGGGGAGTCATCGCGTACCTCTGGGATAGATGGGGCCGGGAGCCGGGCGGGGGCGGGAAGCGACCGGCGACCTTAGAACCTTTTCTGGAGCACGTCCACGTGGGGCGTGAAGCCGCGCGCACGCCAGAAGCCCTGGCCCTCGGCGTTGTCGACCGCCACCCGAATCTCGATTCGCCTCACCCCGCGCGAGGCGATCCAGGCGTGGGCATCCGCCACCAGGTCGCTCCCGATGCCCTGGCGTCGGCTGTCCTTGCGCACCAGGAGGTCGCTGATCTCGGCGCGGCGCACTTCCTCGAGAATCGGCGGTGCCTCGTCGATCCGAGCGATGCAAAGCCCCTCGATCTCGTCCTCCACTGCATAGAGCAGGATGAGTGTCTCGGGGTCGCGGTGCATCCGCAGAACCAGCTGCCTCAGTGCCTCGCTCGAACCCGCTCGCGGTTTCCAGGAGGGATCGAGCGCCGCGTGCTCGCCGCTGAGCGCGGTCCAAAGGGCAGCGACGCGGTCGAGTTCGCGCACACCGGGCACGAAGATTCGACCGGTGAGGCGAGACGCTTTGCGCCTCGGGTGCGCCGGCACCCTAGTTCTCCGACGAGAAGGCGCGCTCGAGCGCCTCGAGATGCCCGGCGAGTCTCTTCTGCTCGCTCTTGGGCAGCGAACGGAAGTGCTTCTGGATGACGACACCCCATTCCTGCATCGGCCGACCCGCCAGTCGATCCTCGAGCCAGTGCCGCTCGGACGTGTCGAGCGCGTCGATGTACTCCTTCAGCGCCTTCGAACTCGAGCTGGGTCCCCCCTCCTGCTCTTCCTCCAGGCGCTCGAGACCCTTGAGGAAGAGGCGTTGTCGCTCCTTCTTCACGCGATCGCTCTTCCCGGCCACGCGCGCCACCGAGCCCGCTCGCATCAGCTGGAAGGTGCCGGCGCGATTGTCATCGCGGTTGTATTGGCCTCTGAGAAGGTCGCCGTTTTCCTCGATTTTTTGGGTCTCGTATCGCGTCTGGCCCTCGAGGTTCTCGGTGCGGCCGCTCCCCATCATGTCATCGAAGGTGAAGATCGGGTTGGTTTCGGCGTCTTCAATGCTCCAGTTCTCGACGTATCCGATCACGTTCGCCGACTGGGTGCGCATCCGCGTGGTGCTCTTGTAGCCCTTCTTCCACGAGCCGCGCAGGCTCTTCGACTTGCTTCCGCGCGAGTTGATTTCGAGGCCGCTCTTGATCTGCGCTCGCTGGGTGGCGTTTGGCTCCCAGGCCGAGAGCACCCGACTGCGCACCCCGCGGTAGCGCTCGAAGCGGCCGGTCTGGTTCTGGAAGACCACGATCGGGTACTCTGTCCACTGCAGCCGGCTGCCCTTCTTCTCGATCGACCAGACGCGGTCGAGCCAGCGGTCGACGTCGGGGTTGTTGGTGGCGCTGTCCTTGTAGTGGATCAGGACGTACCAGGTTCCAAGCAGGTCGACTTCGGCCTGTGCCGACAGCGGCGCTAGCAGACCGACCGCGAGACACAGGCTTCCGGCCATTTGGCGAACGTAGGATCGCATTTTTCCCGTCCCTCCCGAAGCTTTCATGGGCCGTGGGTCTACGAATGCAGGCCCCCGAAACCCGGCGCAGCC
Organism: uncultured Pseudomonadota bacterium; assembly: GCA_913054385.1. Taxonomy (GTDB): domain Bacteria; phylum Myxococcota_A; class UBA9160; order UBA9160; family UBA4427; genus JAYGCV01. Next base: position 3,755 of record CAJXIC010000105.1, on the reverse strand, counting down.
CGAGGCTCGCAGAAGCCGCCGCGCGGGGCAATCGAGGGCGTGCCCGGTGGAAGTTCGTGCGACCGCGAGGGTAAAAACTTTCTCTCATTCCAGGGCATGCCGCACGAGTAGGCCGGGCTTTTGCGCGTGGCCTGCGCGCGTCGGCGCATGCGCTGCGTTTCGCCGCAGTCGATCCACGGGTAAACTGCCTGGGGACTGCCGCCGGGCCGGATTGGCACGCGACTTGCCACTTGTTTTGCGGACCCGTGCACCCCCGCCGCCGAGGCGGCAGAGAGAGCCACCACACGAATGCAACCCGACCCCGCCATCTGGATCGTGCATCGCCACCCGGAACGCCGGGCGGCGCTGGTGCGTCTGGTGAACCAGAGGATCGCGATCGCCACCGGCGGACCCGGGGACCCCGTCTTCCATTCGGAGGCGGTGCCCGAACCGCGCGCGATCATTCTCGGCTTGGAAGACGATTTCGAACTCGAACTCGAGTTCGCCCACCGGCTGGCACCGCGTTTCGGCGCGCGTCGCTGGATCCTGGTGTGCGAAGAAAAGGACCACGCGGACGCACGGCGACTCTTCGACAGCCTGCGTGCCGACATCCTCCCCTGGCCGCCGGACCCGCGCGCGCTGTCGCAGCTGCTGCTCGACTCGATCGAACGCGAGTCGGTGTTGCCGCTCTCGGCGCGGCGACGACGCGAGAGCGTGAGCCAACGCTTCGCCCGCTGGTTTGGCGAAGCGCCTTCGGCAACCCTGCTCGGGGCGACCGACCCGCGCGCGCGCGGTCTCTCGCTCTTGATCCGGGGCGAAGCCGGGAGCGGACGTGCGCTGCTCGCACGCTACCTCCACGAGCACGGCCCCGACCCGCATACGCGCTTCGTTTCGATTCCCGGGAGCGCAGTGCGCTCGCGGCGTGAACTCGAAGACGCTCTGGGCGGGGATCGATCCGCCGCCTGCGGAACGGTCTTCCTGGCCGACGTCGATCGGCTTCCGGCCACATTGCAGCACACGCTGGCCGATTGGATCGCCTTCGAGCCGCCCGCCGGTTCTGGGCTCTTCTGCGTGCGCTGGATCGCGGGCGCCGACGCAGAGGGCCATCGGAGCACACGCTTCGAAGCGCGCCTCGAGCGACTGCTCTCCTCACGCGTCGTCGAGCTGCCCGCGCTGCGCGACCAGCCCCGGACACTCGACCATCTGATCGCCTCGACGCTGGCGGCCTGGGGCACAGAACGCGGGCGCCCCGCGCCGCAGCTGCGCGACGACACCCTCGAAGTGCTGCGGACCCATCCCTGGCCGGGAAACCTCGCAGAGGCCGAAAGCGTCCTGCTGCGCAGCCTCGCGGGTTGCGAGGGCGAGACCCTGGGTCCGCGGGGGCTCCGCTTCGAAAGTGACCCGGTAGCCAGCGCCGGCCTGCCCCTGGCGGCGGAGGGGGACGAGCCGTCCTCCCCTCCCTCAGAGCCGCCGAGGCCCGAGCCTGCGCTTGCATCGCCCGGTGAATCTGCCTGGGCGAAGCTGGTGGAGGCCGCGAACCGCGAGATCCGCCAACCCCTCGTCTCGATCGAATCCTTCGCCGGGGGGCCGGAGGGCGCGGAAGCAGGCGCCCTGCTTTCGGAACCGGACGCAGTTGGAGCGGATGCCGAGCGGATCCGGGACGTGGTTACAGCACTGCGTAACCTCCGCGCGCTGCAAAACCCGGACATCGTCGAGATCGATCTGTCGGCGCTGTTGCGGCACCTTGCCGACGCCTGCAGCGAGGTGCTCGACGAGCGCGCCAGTCTATTCGAAACCGAAATCGAAGAAGGCGAAAGCCGCGCCCACGCCGATGCCAGCCTGCTCGAAGCGGCACTGGCCGGCGTCTTGGAACGCGCGGTCGAGTGGCTGCCGCGGGGGGGCACGCTCTTCCTGGCCTCGCACCACCTGGCAGAAACCAATGAGCGCGCGGCACACGCGCGGATCCTGCTGCGCTTTGAGTGCGCTCCATTTCTGGGCGAGCTCGTCGGGGCCGATGCTATCGGCGGCGGCGCACCGCGGACGTCGGCCGAAGCCGAAGAGGTGTTCGAATTCGTAGCCGCTCGCAGCGTGGTCGACGCGCTCGGAGGGCGTTTCACCCTGAACGCCGGCAGCGGCGGCGAGAGCCTGCTGGTGATCGATCTGCCGGCTCCGCCACGCTCCTGATTGCCGCCCCGGTTCGGGGCCCTTGCGCCGCCTGCTAGAGTACCGATGTGTTCGGAATCGGTGCCACGGAACTGGTCCTCATCCTCGCGGTCGCGCTGATCGTCGTCGGACCGAAACGCCTTCCGGGTCTCGCGCAATCGCTGGGCCGCAGCATGGCCGAGTTTCGTCGCCATTCGAACGACCTGCGTCGCAGCATCCAGGAGGCCGACATCAGCGAAGATTTGAAGCGCGCGGCGTCATCGGATTCTTACCGCATTGCGCCTCCTGATCTCGAGAAGACCGACCCCAGCAGCACGCCCGAAACCAGTGCTTTGAAGGATGGCACCGAGGCCACCCCGAACGACGAGCCGCGCAAGCCTTTGACGGACGAAGGACACGAGCCCGGCGGTGGATGAAACCGCTCTTCCCGTTACCGAGCATCTCGTCGAACTTCGGTCGCGGCTGTTGCGGGTCCTGCTGGCGTGGTTCGTCGGCGCCATCCTGGCCTGGAGCTTCGCCGAACAGATCTTCGCGGTCCTACTGGCGCCGGCCGTCGCCGCCCTGGCACCCGAGGGCACGACGCTCCAGGCCATCGCCCCCACCGAGATCTTCTTCACCTACCTGAAGTCCGCCCTGCTGGCGGGCTTCGTGCTGGCCCTTCCGGTCTTCTTCTGGCAGGTGTGGGCCTTCATCTCGCCGGGGCTGTACGCAAACGAAAAACGCTTCGTCGTCCCCTTCGTGGTGACGTCGACCGGCCTCTTCCTGCTGGGCGCCTTCTTCGGCTACAGCGTGGTCTTCCCGATCATGTTCGGGTTCTTCACGGGCTTCGACAGCGAGTTCGTGCACTCGGCCTGGACGATGCGCGAGGTCTTCGCGCTGACGACGCGGCTCTTTCTCGCGTTTGGCCTGGCCTTCGAGCTCCCGGTGTTCGTCTTCTTCTTGTCGCTATCAGGGATCGTGACCGCGAAGCAGCTGTTCAAGGGGACCCCCTACGCGGTGCTGGCGGTCTTCGTGGCGGCCGCCATTCTCACTCCGCCCGACTGGATCTCGCAGATCCTGCTGGCGATCCCGATGATCGGGCTCTACCTGGTCGGCGTCGGTGTCGCCTGGCTCTTCGGCAAGAAATAGCCGGGGGGACGGCGAGAGAAACGGTCCGGCCTCCCCCGCCTGCGAATTTTATCGGGGCGTCACCGTCTGAACCGTTCAGATTGCAAATCGCGGGAGACTCCGATGAACCGAACCCAGCTGGCTCTGGTCGTCACCGCCTTGGTGCTTTTGGCCAACGTTAGCTTCGCCATGCAGATCTTCGTGAAGACGAGCGCCGGAAAGACCCTCCTCCTGGAAGTCGAATCGGGCGACACCATCGAGAACGTCAAGCACAAGATTGAGGACAAGGAAGGCATTCCGCCCGCCGAGCAGTTCCTCGTATTCGCGGGCAGGGAAATGGAAGACAGCCGCACTCTTTCGGACTACGGCATCGGAACCGAGTCGACGATCTATCTCGTGTTCGGGTCCGCGCTCCCTCTCCTTGGGGGCGCTGGCCTTGCACTGCTGGTGGGCGGGATGATCTGAGTCACCCGAAAGTACGCGGCGCGTCCGAAATAATCAGAAAC
>CAJXIC010000104.1 GCA_913054385.1 uncultured Pseudomonadota bacterium | reverse complement strand
GGGCCAAGCAACGCCGACTCCGTGGTGCCGGTGATCCCGTGCTCCGGGGTGTTCGTCTTGCCGACGATCACGACACCGGTTGCGCGGAAGCGTTTCGTCAGCTCGCCGTCCTCTGCGGGAACCTCGTCCTTCAGGAAGCGGCTGCCACTGGTGCGCGGCATCCCGGCGACGGGGCAGCCGAGATCCTTCACCAGGAAGGGAACCCCGCGGAAGGAGCCTTCGGGGAGTTCGCCGCCCGCGTCCCGGCGGGCTTCTTCGAAGGCGCGGTACACCACCGCGTTGAGCGCTCCGTCGTGTTTCTCGATCCGGGCAATGGCTTCTTCGACGAGTTCGGCCGGGCTCACCGCTCCGGTCTTCACCAACTCGGCGAGGCCGAGGCCATCGTATTCGGCGTAATCGTTCATGACATTCCTTCTCGTCTTCGGTGGTTTCATGCGCGCGCAGGGCGCGTGGGTTTCAGGATCAGCGCCTGGTGGGGCCCGACTCGGCTGTCGTAGACCTGTGATTCACCGCGACCATCGCTCGCCACTTCGACCTCGTGGCGATCGTCCTGGGGCCACTCGAGTTCACGATCTTCGAAGTTGATCACGACGAACCGGCAATCTCCAGAAAAATCTCGACGCCAGCAGAGAAGACCCTCCGGCGCCTCGAGAAACGCGAAGTCGCCGAGCCGTAGTGCCGGCGAAGCGCGACGGGCGGCCAGCAGGCGCCGGTACAGGTGGAGCATCGAACCCGGATCGTCGCGCTGCGCCTCGACCGAGCGCTCTGCGGCGTCGGGCGGCCAGGGGAGCCAGGGGGTCCCGCCCCAGCCGTGACCCTGCGCGCGGCTCCAGGGAAGCGGCGCCCGGCAACCATCGCGGCCGCCGGGATCGACCTTGCACGCCGCCGGGACGAGCGCGTCTTCGAGCCCGAGCTCCTCGCCCATGTAGAGAAACGGCGTCCCTCGCAGCGTCAGAAGCAACACCGCGGCGGCTCGCGCTCGGGCTTCGTTGCCGTAGCGCGTGCGATGGCGCGGAACGTCGTGGTTCGAGAGCACCCAGGTGGGCCAGGCGTCGCGGGGGTCGAGGGCCCCGGTGGTCACCTCGATCCGTTCGCGCCAGGCCGGGGCCTCGAAGGGGGCGTAGAGCGGCGGAAAGTTGAAGGCCATGTGCAACTCGTCGCCTGCGCCGTAGAAGGTCGCCACCTCCTTCGAATCGAACACCGGAATCTCGCCCACCATCGCCCGGTCGCCCGGCCACGTATCGAGCAGCGCACGGATCCGGCGCAAGTACTCGTGGGTGACCGGCTCGTTGCGGAAGACGAAGGGCGGGACCTTCGCACGCGCTTCCTCGACGCTGGCGAGCGCAGGATCCTTTCCGATGTTCGAGATCACGTCGGCGCGAAACCCGTCGACGCCACGCTCGAGCCAGAAGCGCAACACCTCGTGCATGGCGGCCTCTACCTTGGGCTCTTCCCAGTTGAGGTCCGGCTGCTCGGCGAGGAAGGAATGGAGATAGTACTGGCCGCTACCGGCGTCGAAGGTCCAGGCCGGCGCGTCGGAAAAGGCGCACTTCCAGTTGTTCGGCAGCTCGCCGCCGGGCCCGGCGTCCCTCCACACGTACCAGTTGCGACGGTCGCTCTGGCGCGATGCACGCGCATCGACGAACCACGGATGCTCGCTCGACGAGTGCGCCGGAACCCAGTCGATCATCAGCTTCAGGCCGCGCGCGTGCGCCGCCTCGAGCAGGGCGTCGAAATCTTCGAGGTTTCCAAAGATCGGATCGACGTCGCAGTAGTCGGCAACGTCGTAGCCGAAATCCTTCATCGGCGATCGGTAGAAGGGCGAGAGCCAGAGGGCGTCGACACCGAGCCAGACGAGGTGATCGAGCTGGCTGGTGATTCCCGCGAGATCCCCGACGCCGTCGCCGTTCGCGTCGGCGAAGGACCGCGGATAGATCTGGTAGACGACCGCGGTCTGCCACCACGGCGCACTGGAGCCTTCTTCTTCCACGCTGCCCACCTCTGCTTCCGGAAGCTGCCTTGCTGTTCCCGGGCCCAGTGTGCCAGACTCAATCGCGCTGCGGATCCCCCACCTCGAAGGCCCCCCATGGAATACAGCCTCGCCGAAGTCCACGATGCCATCGGTACGACCGTCCCCGAGCGCGAGGCGATCGTCTTCGGAGACCGGCGCTTGACCTACGGCGAGCTGCGCGACCGCTCGCGAAGGCTCGCCAACGCCCTGCTGGCGCGCGGTCTCGGCGTGCGCCAACCGCGCTGCGAACTCTCGGGCCACGAATCGGGCCAGGATCACCTCGCGATCTACTGCTACAACGGCAACGAGTACGTCGAGGCAATGCTCGGCGCCTTCAAGGCTCGCGTCGCACCGCTGAACGTCAACTATCGCTACGTCGCGGAAGAACTCCTCTACCTGCTCACCGATTCCCAAGCGCGCGCCATCGTCTACCACGCCGAGTTCGCGCCGGTCCTCGAGAAGATCCTGCCGCAGCTTCCCCAGCTCGAAGTGCTGATCCAGGTGGCGGACGACTCCGGAAATGCCCTGCTGCCGGGGGCCGTGGATTACGAAACCGCTCTCGGCGAAGCCTCGGACGCACGGCCCGACGTCGAGTGGTCCCCGGACGATCTCTACATCCTCTACACCGGGGGGACCACGGGAATGCCGAAGGGGGTCCTGTGGCGCTCGGCGGACATTTTCGTCGCCGCCATGGGCGGGCGGAAGATGGACGGCAGCGAACACGATTCACTCGAAGCCATCGTCGAGGCGGCGCGGGCGGGTGGGAGTGGGCGCACACTCCCGGCCCCACCGCTGATGCACGGCGCCTCGCAGTGGGTGACCTTCGGGATGATGGCCGTGGGCGGCACGATCGTGCTCCAGGAAGAGGTGCGACGGCTCGACGGCGACGACGTCGTCGCCACCATCGAACGAGAGCAGGTGGGCGTGCTCGTGATCGTTGGCGACGCCTTTGCGCGCCCGATTCTCGATGCGATGCATCGAGGAAAAGAACGCGGGGCCGATCTCTCGTGCCTCACCGTAGTCGGCTCGGGCGGCGCTCCACTCTCCGCCGCGAACAAGAAGGAATTCATCGATCTCTTCCCGGAATTGATCGTGATGGATTCGATCGGCTCGTCGGAGACCGGCGGCCAGGCCACGAACCCGAGCTCGAAGGCCGGTGGGATCTCGACCGGGGATTTTCACCCCAACCCCTTTGCCGGCGTGATCTCGGAGGATCTCTCCCGGGCCCTGCTACCGGGTGACGCCGAGATGGGCTGGTTTGCACAGAAGGGACGCGTACCCCTCGGCTACCTCGGAGACCCCGAAAAGACCGCGCGCACCTTTCCGAACATCGAGGGAACGCGCTGGTCGATCCCGGGTGATCGCGCGCACTTCCATGACGATGGTCGGATCGAAGTGCTCGGCCGCGATTCGGTGACGATCAACTCCGGAGGGGAAAAGATCTTTGCCGAAGAAGTCGAAGGCGCCATCAAGCTGCACCCCGCGGTCTACGACTGCGTCGTTTGTGGCCGTACCAGCGAGCGTTGGGGCCAGGAGGTGACCGCCATCGTCAAACTGCGGGAGGGCGAGAGCGCCACCGAGGACGAACTCCGCGCCGAATGCGAAAAACACATCGCGCGCTACAAGCTGCCAAAGGCGATCCTGTTTCGCGATGAAATCGTGCGCAGCCCGAGCGGCAAGGCCGACTACCGCTGGGCGAAGCAGCAGGTGGAACCCCCCGAAGAGAGTTGAGCCAGCGGCTCAACCGGCGCGCGAGGCCGCGGCTTCGAGCTTGGCGATCGCGTCCGCATAGAGCGCGCGCTTCAGCGCCGCCAGCGTCGGGCGATCCTTCCCCGCGAGCGCGGCGGCTCGCAGCGTGGCGCGCGGCACGACTTCTTCATCGACGGCGATTTCGTCGACGATGTTCTTCTCGAGAGCTTCTTCGGCCGTGAATCGCCGCCCCGAAAGGACGGCGTCATGAAGGGTCGGCGCCGCGAGGCGCGCCTTGACGATGGCGAGGCTTCCGGCGGAGAACGGAATTCCGAGATCGACTTCCGGGAGGCAGAAATAACCGCGATCCGAACGCATCACGCGAAAATCGTGCACCAGCGCGAAAACCGCGCCGGCGGCAAAGGCGTGACCGTTCTGCGCCGCCACGGTGGCCAACGGAAACGCCAGCAGCCGCGCGAAGAGCGCCTCCAGCGAAGACGCGAAGAGCGAGAGCTGCTCGCCCGTCGCAGCCTGCACCCACTCGAGATCAAGACCGTTGCTGAAGAACTTCCCTTCGCCGGTCACCACCAGCGCCGCAGCGCCCTTCGAGGCCTCGACCTCGTCGAGAGCCGCATCGAAGGCGCGGACGAATTCGGGCTCGAAGCGATTTTCGCCGGCGCACATTCGCAACACGAAGACGTCGTCGGTGAAGGCGAGGTCGATCAACGGCAGCTCCCAGCCCGCATTGCAGCGTGCAGCGCGCGCTTGGCGCCGAAGGTAGCGGCGGGCAACAGAATGCGGCGCGCGTCGACCCCCGGGGGTTCGGGCGCGTCCGGCTTCGCGCGCCTCGGCATTTCGCGCACGCTATACCCCAGCATGCCAACGCCCGCCGGGAGAATCCACGGATGTCGAAGCGCTCTCTTTCCGGAGTCCTGTCGTTGATCGGACTGGCCGCTGCCTGCGCCACGATGCAGACCGGGATTCTCCCCGGGAAGTGGCTGCGCGACGGAAAGACGACAATCCCCATCACCATGGGATGGGAATCGATCTCCCACAGCCACCAGATGGGCGACATGATCGTCACCTTTCCGAGCGGCGAGAAGTACCGCGGCGCCTTCGTGCGGCTCTCGAGCGGCGTCAAGGTTGCCTACACGACCTCGGTCTACAACGCCTGGAACATGGCGGGCGCCTGGCCGATGGGCGTCGGCTACGGCTACTACGGCGAATCCATGGGCTGGGGCGGCTGGGATGGCGACATGGGCGACGGGATCTATTCCGACTTCGCGGCCTTCGAGCGAAACTACACCGGCAAGGTCGTCGCCGGTCTGTCGAGCCAGGACGGGCACGCGCTGCGCTGCAAGTTCCGCGTGAACGACCCCCAGGTCGGGTTCATCTCGGGCGGAACCGGCCTCTGCCAGGTCTCGATCGGCGGCCAAATCCGGCTGCACTTCTAGCCGGCCAGAGGCTTCCCGGACCGAATGGGTGCAGCGACCGATGGTGGTGCCGTCTCGGCCTCTTCGTCTTCAGCCTCGTCGTCCAAGCCGTAGCCCTCGAGATCGTCCTTCGTCGCGACACGCACCGCGACGCCGTCGGCCTGTCGCCGCTCTTCGCGCTGGTCCCGCTTGAGGGCGGCCTTTTCGGCCTTCTTGACCTCTCGCAGTCGCTTTAGAACTCCGGTCTTGCTCTTGCGTCCCATGGCAGGGCCTCCCTGGTAAAACGCCTCTCGTGGCCGCGGCTCTCGCTCAGTAGGCAGTGCAGAGCCGCGCACGGATTTTCGGTTGTCTCTCTTGGAGCCCGATCGGGCCCGGTGGGTTCGGGGGCTGGCTCGGGGAAATCGCAGAACGGAGGATCGACCACGAGTTGCGCACCAGCTGCGAAGGCGCCAAAACGCCCGGAACCGCCTACGGGCGCGCAGGCTACCACAAAGCCCACCGAGCGCGCGAGGCCGAATTCCCCGGGGCCAGACGCCCAGCGAGGCCCCCCCCAGCCCCTATAATCGGGCCGCGCCGGAAGGCCTCTGGCTGCCCGCCGCCCGGCCGGGCTGCGGCGCACGGAGGAAACCCCCAGGATGAATGCCCTCGAAGAAGGTCGCGCGCTCGAACTCGACTTCGGAAAACTCGCCTCGATCAGCCAAGGCGGGCTTCTGGTATTGCCGGTGGCGCTCCAGAACGCGGATACCGGCGAGGTGCTCTTCATTGGCTACGCCAACCAGCAGGCGCTCTCTGAAACGCTTTCGACCCGGCAGGCCGTGCTCTGGTCGACTTCGCGAAACGAGCTCTGGCACAAGGGCGCCCACTCGGGGGACCTCCTCGACCTGGTGGAGGTGCGCGTCAACTGCGAACAGAATTCGCTGGTCTACCGCGTGAGGCCGCGCCAGGGCGGCGTCTGTCACACGCTCGACGCAGAGGGAAACGCCCGAACGGGCTGCTACTACCGCAGCCTCGAGGGCGACGGCGCGCCCCTGTCGGAACTCGATTTCGGCGCAGGGCGCTAGCGCGCCAGACGCCAGATATAGGCCTGGACGTCGAGCATGTCCTCGGCCCCGAGATCCTTGGTGTCGGCGAGAATCGCAGCCGCGAGTTCGCGAAAACGCGAGTAGGTCACCCAGCCAACCTCTGCGCGGTAACGGATGTTGATGCCGTAAGCCGTGGCCGCTCGCTGGGCGAAGGTGGGGCGCAGAAGCAGGTGCTCTTCCGGGAACGCCATGAACAGGAAATACGTGGCGAGCGTCCACTTTGCGGCACGCAGCGACTTCAGACAGGCGACGTAGCGCTCGAAGCGGCGGCGCAGGCCCTCGGCCTCGTCTTCGACTTCGCCGCCGAAGCCGTAGAGCAGATCGCAGAGGCTTCGTGCAAAGGTCTGGGCGAGCGCCTCGTCTTCGAGGCCCGTCGCCAGCAACTTGCGCTCGCTCGGAACCACGAGCTTCGTGGCCTTCAATACCTGGATCGCGCGCTCGGCAACGCCCGCCCAATCTTCGGCGTCGAGGAGCTTCGCAAAGGCGTCTTCGCCGAGGAGCTCCTGCATCAAAGCCGCCGCACTCTCGTTGGTCGCACGATCGACTTCGCGATAGGCCGGCGTGGTAAAGCCCTCGGCGTGGAGGTCCAGGAACTTCTCGCGGGCGCGCTGGGGGCCTTCGGAATCGGCATCGTCGCCTGCCGAAACGAGCCGGTCGAGGCGCGGATCTTCGCCGCTGAAGACCTCGAGGCGAGCGTGCTTCAACTGAAGGAGCTTCTCGCCTCCCTCGACGAAGAGGACGCGCACTTTTTCGTCGTGCGGCGCATCGGCAATGATGCCCGGACCCCATTCGGGCTTTCCGGGGTGGGCGACGCGATCACCCTTCTTGAAGTCGGCGGGGGAGGTTTCGAGATTCACGGCACCGAGATGCTAGCGAA
>CAJXIC010000103.1 GCA_913054385.1 uncultured Pseudomonadota bacterium | reverse complement strand
TGTCGCCCCAGTACGACTCGTCGATCCTCTTCAATGCCAACATCCCGCTACTGCGCGGCCTGATCTGGAACGAGGCCTGGACCAACGTCAAGGTCTCGAACCTCGGCTACGGCATCAGCCGGGAGAATTTCCGGGCGCGGGTGATGGATCTCGTGCAACAGATCCAGGGTCGCTACTGGAACCTGATCGCCGCGAAGGAGCAGGTGCGGGTGGCGACCTCGAGCTTCGAGACCGCCGAAGCACTGCTGCGCCAGAGCCAGATCCAGTACGAGGTCGGCGTGGTCTCGAAGGTCGACGTCGTGCAGTCCGAGGCGGGGGTCGCGTCGCGGGACTTCGACCTGATCGTGGCGTCGAACCGCGAGGAGAACACCCAGGACCAGTTGATCGACGCGGTGCTCGGCCCCTATCTCACGGCGAGCTCGAGCCTGGAATTCATGCCCACCACGAACCCCGACGACTTCGAGAACTTCTCTCCCGGCGAAGTCGATCGCGCGGTCGCCCTCGCTTTCGAGCGACGTCCCGAGCTTCGCGCCGCCGAGGAGCAGATCCAGCGCCGCGATATCCAGCTGCGCTTTGCCAAGAACCAGTGGCTGCCGCAACTCGATTTCGTCGGCAGCGTGGGGTACGTGGGGAGGGACGGTCGCGCGAATCCCCAATGCGTCAACCCGAGAACCGGCGGTGCCTGCCCACAGCTCGCGTCCCCCGGGAGCTTCCCCGATTCCTACGACGACTACTTCAGCGGCGATGGCTCGCTCAACTACAGCGTCCAGGCCGTGGTCTCGGTGCCGCTCGGAAACACCACGGCGCGCAAGCGCCTCAGCCAGGCCGAACTCGAACTGCGGCGCTCGAAGACCCAGCAGCGCCGCCTCGAGCAGACCATCATCCTCGACATCCGCAAGGCCGTCCGGACGCTCAACGCGGCCTACCGGGGCATCGGCGCCGCCGAGCGCAGCCGAGTGGCGGCCGCCGAGCAGCTGCGGGCCGAAGAGATCCGCCTGGAGTACGGCGAATCGACGCCCTTCGAGGTGCTCCTGAAGGAACGCGATCTGGTCTCCGCCGAGAGCCAATGGATCACAGCGGTCCAGACCTACCGCAACGCCCACACGGCCCTCGATCGCGAGCAGGGAACGATTCTCGAGAACAACGGAATCCATATCGAAGACGTGGCGCCGCTGCGTTAGTCTCCGGCGGATAGGCAGGGCCGCCCGGCCCTGCGGGCGGAATGGAGATCGGATTGAGCCTCTTCAGCGGAAAAGAGCCCACGGCGAATGAGCCCGCGACCCGGCCCACAGCCGCCCGCCATTCGCCCTCGAACCTAAAGCAACCCGGCGCGGCCCCCGCGCCCGATCATCCGGAACCGCGCGCATCCTCGCCGCGGACAAAGGGAGCGAACGTGGCAGCAATCGGCAGTACGGTGGTGTTCAGCGGCGAACTCTCGGGCGACGAGGACCTCGAAATCCTCGGCCAGGTGAAGGGGAAGATCGAACTTCCGAGCCACCAGTTGATCGTCGGCGAGGGCGGGCGCGTCGAGGCGGAAGTCAAGGCGAAATGCGTCCTGGTGATCGGCCGGGTATCGGGGAACGTCGAAGCTTCAGAGCGCCTCGAAATCCAGGCCTCGGGCATCGTCGAAGGCGACGTGCGCGCGCCACGCCTGCTCATACAGGAAGGCGCCATCGTCAACGGCCACATCGAAATGACCAAGGCCCCCGAGGCCTCCAAGCGCCCGGCTGCCACGCCGGTGGCACCGACCCCGGTCGCCGCGCCCTCCAACTCCTGACTCCCGCGTCCCCGAGACCGCGGCCCCCGGGCTAGCGCCGCTTCTTGGGGCGGCGCTTCGTCGAACGGCCCCGGCCGCGTTTCGGCCGCGGCTGCGGAGCCACGGGGTCGATGCGAACTGGCGCGGGTGCCGGCGCACTGCGCGGTTCCTCGGTTCCCGGGGCGGCGCCCGGCGCGCCGTAGCGCTGCTGGAGCCAGAGGAAGACGGGGGCCGCGATATACACCGACGAGTACGTCCCCACCGCGACCCCGATCATCATCGCGAAGGCGAAGGGTCGGATCATTTCCCCGCCCAGGAAGAGCAGGCACGAAAGCGTGATCAGGGTCGTACCGGAAGTGAGCACCGTCCGTGAGAGGGTCTGGTTCACGCTCTGGTTGAGAACTTCCGGGAGGTCGTAAGTGGTTCGGATCGCCATGTTTTCGCGGATGCGGTCATAGATGATGATCGTGTCGTTCAGGCTGTAGCCGAGGATTGCGAGCATCGCGGCGAGGACTCGCAAGTCGAAATCGAGCCCGAGGATCACGAAGATCCCCGCCGTGATCATCAGGTCGTGGATCACCGCGATGATGGCTCCCGGAGCGAATCGCGACGAGAAGCGGAACGTGATGTAGATCAGGATCGCGATCGCCGCCCAGAAGAGCGACTTGAGGCCGTCGACCCGCAGCTCGGCGCCGACCCGCGGCCCCACATATTCGACGCGCTGAACGGTCAGCGGGCCGAGGTCTTTGGCGAGCGATTTTTCGATGGCCACGACGCGGTCGCCGGTAGCGGCCTCCGCTGTCGGACGCCCCTTCTCAGGCTGCTCGAGATCCCCCGTGAAGCCCTCTTCCGCACCGCGCAAGGCATCGAGCCCCGCCTCGGGAGCCATGTCCAGCCCGCCGCGGAATTTGATCAGGAACTCGTTGTCCTCCATCTCGCCGAAGCGCACCACCGAGAGATCTTCGACGCCCGGCATGCCGCTCACGATCGAGCGAATGCTGCCCTCGTCGGCGCTCACCCCGGGTTCGAAGCGGACCTGGACCTCCGTGCCCCCCGCGAAGTCGATACCGAGCTGAATCCCGCGCAGCGGAATGGCGATCAGCGAGGCCAGGATGACCGCGAGCGAAAGCATCGCCGCAATGCGGCGCTTTCCGATGAAGTCGATCCGGGTTCCCGGCGGGATGATCTCGAAAGGCAAGCGTTTTCTCCTCGGTCCGAGCTAGATGGAGAGGCGTTCTACCGGCTTCAGGCCTGGGTGAAGGTGGAAGAGCATCCGGGTGACCACCAGGGCCGAGAACACGCTGGTGATAATCCCCACCGAAAGCGTCACCGCGAAGCCCTTGATCGGCCCGGTCCCGAACTCGAAAAGAATGATCGCGGTGATCAGCGTCGTGATGTTCGCGTCGAGAACCGTCCACGTGGCCTTCTTGAAACCAGCCGAGATGGCCGCCCGGGGGCTTCGACCGTCGCGCAATTCTTCGCGGATGCGCTCGAAGATGATGACGTTCGCATCGACCGCCATGCCGATGGTCAGCACCAGCCCCGCGATTCCCGGAAGCGTCAGCGTCGCCTCGAAGGCCGACATCAATCCGACGAGCAATACGAGGTTGACCAGGAGTGCGAAGGCCGCATAACCGCCCGACAGCCGGTAGTAGCCGATCGCGAATCCCAGCGTGAGCAACATCCCGAGTGCCGCCGCGCGCGTTCCCTGGTCGATCGAGTCCTGGCCCAGCGCCGGCCCCACGCTCCGCTCTTCCTCGATCACCACCGGCACCGAGAGCGAACCGGCGCGCAGGACGACCGCGAGGTCCGCCGCCTCCTGCGAGGAGAACCGTCCGGAAATCTGTCCGCGGGTCGAGATCTGCCCCTGAATGACCGGGGCGCTGTAGACGTTGTCGTCCAGGATGATGGCCAGCTTCTTCTTCAGGTTGTCGCGGGTGATGTCTCTAAAACGAAGGCCGCCATCCGGACTGAAAACGAAATTGACCAGCGGACGCTGTTGGGGGTCGAAGCCGACCCTGGCATCGTCGAGATAGTCGCCGGTGATATCGGCCTCTTCGCGTACGAGGTAGGCGGTGAGGACCTGATCCGTCTCGCGATCCTTCTCGAGCACGATCTCCTGGCCTTCCTCGAGGCCTCCCGGGTAGGAAGCCCTCAGGATTTCCTCGGACGGCCCCTCGTCGATCACGATCTTGAACTCGAGGAAGCCCGTCGATCGCAACAGGGCGCGCGCGCGCGCGCGATCGATCTGGCCGCCCGGGATCTCGACCAGCACGCGATCGTCTCCCTGACGCGTCACGACCGAGTCGGGAATGCCGCGAACCGGATCGTCGATGCGCCGGCGCAGTACCTCGAGCACCTGGGCCATCGTCTGTTCCTTGATGGTCTGCCGTCGGTCTCGCGAGAGCTGCCAATGCAGACTCGTTCCCGACGCCTGGGTCTCGTCGAGCACGTTCGTATCTTCGGCCAGCTCTCGCAACGCGGTTTCCGCGGCGGGGTCGCGGAACTCCGCCACCAATTCCCCGTCGCGAACGTAGAAACCCTCCACCGCGATATTCTTCGCCTCCGCGTCGGTCTCCAGGGCCGCACGCATGAACTCGAGTTCGTGCTGGTCCGCCGCCTTCAGGTCGACGCCCACCACCCAGTGGATTCCCCCCTGAAGGTCAAGACCGAGGCGCAGGCCTTCATCGGGCCAAAGCGGGCTTTCGAGGCGCTCGGCCTTGGGCACGAAGTTCGCCGCCGCGAGGTAGCCAAGGATCAGGATCAGGCCGATCACCGACGTCAGGCGCCAGCGGAAGGTGCGGTTCACGACTTCTTCTCTCCCGAGCCCGCGTCGGCCTTCGTGACGCTGTCGATCTTCGAGCGCGCGACCTTGATGCGCACCTTCTCACCGCCCTTCAGGTATGCGATCTCCAGGGTCAGGACATCCTCCGCCGCTCCGACGATCTTGCCGTGGATTCCCCCCGCGGTCACCACGGCATCGCCCTTCTCAGCCGCCTTGATCGCCGCGTCGTGATCCTTCTGCCGCTTGTTCTGCGGGCGCAGAATCAGGAAATAGAACAGGCCGATGATGATCAGGAAGGGAAAGAGCATCTCGGAGAGACCGCCGCCGGGCGCCCCCGCCTGCAGGAAAACACTGGCGAAGTTCATCGTGCGGCCCCCCGCGCCTTCCGGGGCGCTTCATGCTGTCTCGCACCGAGCACTTCAAAGCGCGCGCCCGGATAGAAATGGGAGAGAATTTCCCGGTAGTCCGCTCCGCGCTCGGCCATCGCCCGCGCGCCCCATTGGCTCATGCCCACTCCGTGCCCCCTGCCCGAGCCGACGAAGGCAATCGCCTCGTCCGACTCGCGAATCTGAAATAGCGTGCTGCGGATCGCTTTCGATCCCAGCGCATCGCGCAGTTCCCGTCCCGTCAGTTCCACCGACCCTGCACTCGAATCGACACGCAGTCTCTGCACCCGACCGCTCGCGGCCCGCAAGGTCACCTCAACCGCTTGAATCCGCCCGACCGAATGGCCCTGCCGCTCCAGAGCCCGGCGGAGTGTGGTGCGACTGACCTCGGATCGCCAGTAGGTATCGGGAGAATCCCCCTCGTCGATCACGTCAACCGGCACAAGGTATCTTAGTCCCTTCCCCCACACCTCCTCGGAACTCGCGGTCCGCCCACCCGAATCCGAATGAAACGCCGCCAGGATCGGCTCGCCGCCCGCGGTCAGCACCTCGCCCCGGGTGGAGCGCACCGCCTCCCAGACCGCCGCAGACTCCGAGCCCACCCCTCGATACACCTGGCTCCGTGTGCCGGACGTCAGCGCAAACTCACCCTGGGCCCGAGCACTGCGGTAGAGCGCATAGCTGCGACTTGCCACCGCCTGGGCGCGCAGTGCTTCACGCGGCCAGCTTGGATACATTTCGTTTCCCAGGGTGCCGGCCAGGTAAGCATCGAGGGGCAGATCGTTGACGACGTCGAGCCCGCTCTCCCCGGCCCTCACCTCCACGCCTCCGCGAACCCGCCACTCGCCGACGCGGGTGATCTGGTCGTCGGCGCCGGCGCGGACCGTGCCCTTCCTGGACTTCCCGGCGACCCGCACCCCCGCTTCACTGAATTCGAGCGCTCGACTCCGGCCCGAGGCTTCGACCAGCCGCACCGTGGCCGCCCCCGAAAGCAGCAGCACGCGCACCCTCGGGGTCTGGGCAAGCCCGGCCGTCGGGATCGCCAGCGAGAGCGTGGCCGCCAAAACACCGCTGGCAATCGACCAGCCCCCGGGCAGCCTCCCCGGCCCCCCGCATCGCCTTGCCTGCGGCGCCATGCACGCCGCTTCAGAGGTCTCGGCGGATCGCTTCTTCCCGAGAGCGTTCCTCCCAGGGAAAACCCTGATCCTCCCGCCCGAAGTGCCCGTGGTACGAGGTCGCCCGGTAGATTGGCCGTCGCAGTTGCAGGGCGTCGTCAATCCCGTGCGGGGTGAGGTCGAAGTGCTTGCGAACCAGTGTCTCGAGAGCGGCCGCATCCAGGCTCCCCGTGCCGAAGTCTTCGACCTGGATCGACACCGGCTCGGCCACTCCGATCGCGTACGCCAGTTGCACCTCGCAGCGTTTCGCCGCGCCCGCCGCCACCAGGTTCTTCGCCACCCAGCGCGCAGCATAGGCCGCGCTGCGATCGACCTTCGACGGGTCCTTCCCCGAAAAGGCACCGCCCCCGTGGCGACCCATGCCGCCGTAGGTATCGACGATGATCTTCCGCCCGGTGAGACCGGCGTCCCCCATCGGCCCACCGACTACGAATCGACCGGTCGGATTGACGTGGAAGATGGTGTCGTCGTCGATCAGCGCGGCCGGCAGCGTGGCCCGGATCACCTTCTCGATCAGTTCCGTGCGGAGCCGGTCGTAGGCGACGTCCGGCGAGTGCTGGGTCGAGAGCACCACCGTGTCGATGCGCGCCGGGACCCCGTCGCCGCCGTATTCGACGGTGACCTGCGACTTCGCATCCGGTCGCAGGTACTCGATCTCGCCGGACTCGAAGTGACCACGAAGCGACGCGATCAACTGGTGGGCGTAGTGGATCGGTGCCGGCATCAGCTGCGGCGTTTCGTCGCAGGCGTAGCCGAACATCATTCCCTGATCGCCCGCACCCTGCTCCTTGTGGAGCCCTTCGCCCTCGGTGACTCCCTGGGAGATGTCCGGGGACTGCCTGCCCAAGGCCACCTGAACCGCACAGGTGGCGGCATCGAAACCCATGTCGGAGTCGGTGTATCCGATGTCGGCCACCACCCCGCGAATCAGCGGGGCCAGATCGACCTGGGCCTTGGTGGTGACTTCTCCCAGCGCGACTCCATCTACGCAAACGTCGCCACATCG
>CAJXIC010000102.1 GCA_913054385.1 uncultured Pseudomonadota bacterium | reverse complement strand
CACGATGGCGAAACGCCGACCGCTGGCATCGGTCTGGGCGGGGTATAAATTCAAGGGAAGTCTCCGAGGGTTCCGCTGAACAGTACATCGGAACCCATGCGCTTTGTACGCACCGCGCGGAGTGCTGTCGCGTCCGCGAGGCGCTTGATGCCATACCCCGCCAGGGCCTCCTTGCCATCGCCCCCGAGCAGCTTTGGGGCCACGAACCAGTGCACGGCGTCGACCAGGCCTGCGCGGAGCAGTGCCGCCGCAAGTTGGCCCCCTCCCTCCACGAGAATTTCGGTCAGGCCCTCCTCGGCGAGCTTCGAGAGCGCGCGGGCCAGGTCGATCCGACCGGCGCGCAGCCGCGTCTCGAGAAGGCGCGCCCCCAGGGCTTCCCGGCTGCGAAGCCCGCGCGCAGCGGGGGCGCACAGCACCCAGGTCCGCTCGGGGTCCGTGCGCCGGTAGAGCTTCGCGCCCTCCGGAACCCGCAGCTTTGAATCAACCAGCACCCGCACGGGGCTTCGCGGAGCGCGGCCCTGCCGCCTCGCGTCGAGCCTCGGATCGTCGGCGATCGCGGTGCCCGACCCAATCAGGATCGCGTCGCTGCGAGCGCGCAATTCGTGGACGAAGCGGCGGGACTCCGGTCCTGTGATCCAGCGCGATTCGCCTGCCGCCGTGGCGATCCGCCCGTCGAGAGAGGCGGCGAGTTTGAGCACGACATAGGGACGGCCCCGCTCCTGCACCGAAAGAAAGCCGCGGTGTTTTTCGCGGCACTCCCGCAGCAACAGGCTCTCGACCCGGATTCCGGCACTCCGAAGCCGCCGGATCCCGCGACCTCGCACGGCGCAATGGCTGTCGCGGCAGCCGTAGTAGACCCGCTTGATGCCGGCCGCGATGAGCGCGTCGGTACAGGGCCCGGTGCGCCCGTGCGTAACGCAGGGCTCGAGCGTCACGGCGAGGGAGGCCCCGCGCAGCGCGCGTTCGCCATGGCGCCGACGGGCGGCCGCCAACGCGCCAATCTCGGCGTGGTCGCCGCCAATCGGGCGCGTGGTCCCACGACCGAGTACGCGCGAACCGCGGAAGATCACGGCGCCGCAGCTCGGATTGGGCCAGGTGAGGCCATCGCCCCGGGCGGCGCCGCGCAGCGCGAGGCGCATGGCGTCCTCGGGCGAGAATGCCCCCGCGCGCTTCTTGGCTTCAGCCATCGCTTTCCGGCTCCTCGGGCGCGCCCTCCTCGAGGGCCTCGAAGAAGGCCGCGTATTCTTCGGTGTTCTGAAAATCGCGGAACACCGAAGCGAAACGAACCGCGGCCAGCGGATCCACCGCGGTCAGCTCATCCATCGTCTTCTCGCCCACGTAACGACTCGGCACTTCCTTCTCGCCGAGTTCCTGCAGCCGTCGCTCGATTCGATCGACGATCCGTTCGATTCGCTCGGTGGAAATCGGGCGCTTCTGGCAGGCGCGCTCGATGCCGGTCAGGAGTTTCTGGCGGTCGTAGACCTCGCGCCGCTGATCGCGCTTGATCAGCCTCGGGATCTGGACCTCGACCCGCTCGCGCGTCGTGAAGCGCCGGCCGCACTCGAGGCATTCGCGTCGGCGCCGAATCTCCTCGCCCTCGCGGGCAAGCCGCGTGTCGACGACCTTGTTCGTCTCGTCGGCACAGAAGGGACAGCGCACCGCCTAGACCTGCTCGCTCCATCGCTCGGCGTAAAGCGGAAAGCCCCGACACAGGTCTTCGACTTCGGCGCGAATCTTCGCGAGCGCGTCCTCGTCGTCTGGTGCATCGAGGGCGCGCGCAATGAAGCCGGCGATGGCCGCCATTTCGGCCTCGCCCATCCCACGGGTGGTGACCGCGGGCGTACCGATGCGAACGCCGGAAGTCACCATGGGCTTGCGCGGATCGAAGGGCACCATGTTCTTGTTGGCGGTGACGCCCGCAGCCTCGAGCGCCGCCTGGCCCACCTTGCCCGTGACCTCGCGGCCCACGAGCGAGAGCAGGAAGAGGTGGTTGTCGGTTCCCCCGGAAACCACTGTAAAGCCGGCGTCCTGCACCCCCTTTGCGAGCACTGCGGCATTCGCCACCACCTGCCTGCAATAGGTCTCGAACTCGGGCTGCTGAGCCTCCTTGAAAGCCACTGCCTTCGCGGCAATCACGTGCATCAGCGGGCCCCCCTGCAAGCCGGGGAAGACGGCGCTGTTGATCTTCTTCTTCCAGTCTGCGTCGCAGAGAATCATCCCGCCGCGAGGGCCGCGGAGGGTCTTGTGGGTGGTGGTGGTGATGATCTGGGCCTGCCCCACCGGACTCGGATGCACACCGGTAGCGACCAGCCCCGCGATGTGGGCGATGTCGGCGAAGAGCACCGCGCCGACCTCGTCGGCGACGCTGCGGAAGAATTCGAAATCGATCACCCGCGAATACGCCGTAGCACCGCACTGGATCATCGCCGGTCGATGTTCGAGAGCGAGCTTCCGAATGGCCTCGTAATCCAGCCGGCCGTCTTCTTCGCGCACTCCGTAGGGCACGATTGCATAGAGCTTCCCCGAAAAATTCACGGGACTGCCGTGGGTGAGGTGGCCCCCGTGGTCGAGGTTCATCGCCAGCACGGTGTCCCCGGGTTCGAGCGCCGCCTGGTAGACCGCCGCGTTCGCCTGGGAGCCCGAGTGGGGCTGGACGTTGGCGTGGTCGGCACCGAAGAGGTCGCACGCGCGTGCCATCGCGAGGGATTCGACCTCGTCGACGACCTCGCACCCCCCGTAATAGCGGCGCCCCGGGTAGCCCTCCGCGTACTTGTTGGTAAGGACCGTTCCGAGCGCCTCGAGTACCGCATCGGAAACGAAATTTTCCGAGGCGATCAGCTCGAGCGAGAGCGCCTGCCTGCGCGCTTCGTTGCCGAGCATCGCCGCAAGTTCGGGATCGACTGCGGCGACGCACGGCGTGGCCGCAGCAGCACTCGCTGCGAGCCCGACGGCGTCAGGGGCGGCCAACGGATCTGCCATGCGCTCGCTCTCCTCGGGGGGCTCCGGCCCGACTTCTTCGCGCCCAAGGATAGCGGCCCACCCCGAAGATGGCGCCGGATTCAGGGGTGCACGGAAGCCAGGAGCAGCGAAGCGTTGGTTCCCCCGAAGCCGAACGAATTCGAGAGGACGAGGTCGACTCGGGTTTCTCGCGCAGCCCCGGTCACGTGGTCGAGCGGGCACAAGGGGTCGGGATCCTCGAGGTTGATGGTCGGAGGCAGGACCCCGCATTCGAGCGCCCGAATGCAGGCAATCGCCTCGACCGCCCCCGCCGCACCGAGCAGGTGCCCGGTCATCGACTTCGTCGCGGAAACGGGCAGCGTGTCGAGTGCGTCGCCGAAGACCCGTTGTAGCGCCAACGCTTCCACGGGGTCCCCCGCCGGCGTGGAGGTTGCGTGGGCGTTCACGTAGGCCACGTCCCGGGCGTCGCGCCGGGCGTCGCGCAAGGCCGCGCGCATGGCGCGAACGGCGCCATCGCCCTCGGCGTCCGGGGCCGCCAGGTTCGCTGCGTCGGCCGACGCTCCGTAGCCCACGACTTCCGCCAGGATCGGGGCGCCGCGCGAAAGAGCGTGGCCGCGCTCTTCCAGCACCAGCACGCCAGCGCCCTCCCCGATCACAAAGCCGTCTCTGCCGCGGTCAAAGGGACGACTGGCGCGCTCGGGTTCGTCGTTGCGGCAGGAGAGCGCGCGCATCTTTGCAAACGCTGCGAGTCCGAGTCCAATTATGGGCGCCTCGGTGCCGCCGGCCAGCATGGCGTCGGCCTCGCCACGCTCGATGATGCGCGCGGCCTCGCCGATGGCATGGGCTCCCGAGGCGCAGGCACTGACGTGGCACAGGTTGGGGCCCTTCAGACCGTAATGGATCGAAACCACGCCACCGGGCATGCTGGCAATGCCCATCGGGATGGTGAAAGCCGAGACGCGCTTCGGTCCCTTCGTGCGCAGCTGGTCCTGGTTCTGGGTGATCGTCTCGAGGCCCCCGATGCCGGAACCGATCGCGACCCCGATGCGATCGCCGCGCGCTCCGACTTCGAGCCCCGAGGCCGCCATCGCCTCCCGTGCCGCCGCCAGGGCGAAGCGCACACAGCGATCCATGCGGCGCACTTCCTTCGCGGGGACGTCGCCCAGATCGATCTCCGCAGGGCACTCGGCGGCGATGCGCACCGGGTAATCGTCGCAGGCGAAACGCGAGATCGGCGCTACACCCGAGCGCCCCTCGCACAGAGCTTCCCAGGTGGAAGCAACATTGGGCCCCAGCGGCGTTACGCAGCCGAGCCCGGTCACGACCACGCGACGGGCGGGGTCGCGGGGGGGCGCCTGCACCGCGTCAGGCCCCGGAGCGTTCCTTGAGATAACCGACAGCGTCCCCGATCGTCTGCATCTTCTCGGCATCCTCGTCGGGAATCTCGAGATCGAAGGCTTCCTCGAAGGACATCACGAGCTCGACGATGTCGAGAGAGTCGGCGCCGAGATCATCGAGGAAGGATGCCGCGGGGACCGCCTCCTCCTTCGAAACGCCCAGCTGGTCGACGATCAGTTCGATGATCCGACCTTCCATGGCTTGCGTGTCCATTTAAATCCTTCCTTCGGGATCGAATGCGCGTGCGCTGCCGAGCGCCTAGGCCCCTGCCGCGAATGCGGCAGCGCCTTCGAGCCCGTCGAAGTCGCTGAGATTGACGCGCTGGGCGCGACGCTGGATTCGGGCCACCAGACCCGTAAGCACGCTCCCGGGACCGATTTCGAGAAACTGGGTGACGCCCTGGGACACCAGGGTCTCGACCGATTCGCAAAAACGAACCGGAGCCGTCACCTGCGCCTTGAGCAGCGAGGGAATCCGCGCGGCCGAGCGATTCTCGCAGGCCTCGACGTTGCTGATCACCGGCACCCGTGGATCGCGGAAGCGGATCTGGCCGAGTTCCGGCACGAGCTTCTCCGCGGCCGCTCGCATCAGCGAACAGTGGAAGGGCGCAGAAACATCGAGAGGAACCGCCCGCTTGGCCCCGCGGTCGAGCGCAAGTGCGGAGGCGCGTTCCACCGCCTCGACGTGTCCCGCGATCACCGTCTGCGCCGGAGAATTGTAGTTGGCCGGGGCTACGACCATGCCGTCGCCCGAGACTTCCGCGCAGCACGCCACCACTTCGTCCGCCGTCAAGCCGAGGATGGCGGCCATCGCGCCGCGGCCTTCGGGCACCGCCTCCTGCATGAAGGCGCCACGGGCATGCACGACACGCACGGCGTCCTCGAAGCCGATCGCCTCCACGGCAACGAGTGCACTGTACTCGCCGAGGCTGTGACCGAGCACGAAATCCGGAAGCACCGGCACGATCTCCTCGAGGGCCCGCAGGAGCGCGATGCTCGTGGTCAGGATCGCGGGCTGCTGCAACTCGGTCCGTCGCAGCTCGGACTCGGGTCCCTCGAAGATAATTTTCGAGAGTGAAAACCCAAGGGCGGTGTCGGCCGCTTCGAAGATCTCGCGCGCGGCCTGCGAGCGTTCGAAGACGTCGCGGCCCATGCCGACGCGCTGGGCGCCCTGCCCTGGAAAGAGGAGTGCCAGCATCGGCTAGTCCTCTTCTCCCCGAATCACCTTTCGATCGCGGTAGGTCCCACACGCGCTGCAGATGCGGTGCGGCAGTTTCGGGGCCTCGCACTGCGGGCAGCGACTACGCGTCGGCGCCGGCAGCGCATCGTGCGCACGACGGCTGTCGCGCTTCGCTTTCGAGGTTTTCTGCTTCGGTACGGCCATCAGCTATTTCCTTCCGCCTTCTCCGCCTTCAACGAGGCAAGCGCGGCGAACGGGCCTTCCACCCGCTTCTCTCCACACTGACATTGATTCTGATTCCGGTCGATCCCGCAATGCGGGCATAGCCCCCCGCAACTTTCCCGGCACACGGGCTGGACCGGCCACGCCAGCGCCACCCGCTCGGCGAGATAAGCTTCGAGATCGAGTTCAGTCCCCCGGTAGCTTCCCACCTCAAGGTCGTCCCCGAGACAGACTCCATCTCTCTCGAGCGCCTCCGCATTCTCCGGATCTGCGGGAAGCCGGTCCCCGGAGGACTCGAGAACGAGTCGGAACTCGTCGCTCAACACCTGACCATAGCGCACGAGGCAGCGACTACATTCGACCTCGATTTCCCCCCGGAGGGCTCCCTCGAGGAGGATCTCCTGGCCGTTTCGGCGCACCTCGACCTCGAATCCAAGCGGGCGGAGCAGAACATAGGGGGCCTCCCCGCCCGCGCTGGCACGCGCGGACCACCACGCGGCGCTCCCCTCGAAGCGGTAGCGCTCCGGGCTCTCCGCCAGTTGTTCGAGAAGGATCTTCACGCTTGCCCCAGTTCTCCGCGGCCCGTATCCGCTTCCAGGATAGTTCCCAAACCACCGGATTAAAAGGGAAATCAATCATCCATCGGTTGCTGCGCGCGGGCCTTGGGGTAGCAGAGCGGTCGGCCGCGAGTCAAGCACACCGAGGCCCTGCATCGGCCGGAACCCCCGGCGGGGCCCTTGGGGTATGCTGCGCGCCCGATGCACATCCGGACCCGCTTCGCCCCCAGCCCCACGGGGTACCTGCACCTCGGAAGTGCGCGGACGGCGCTCTTCAACTGGGCTTTCGCGCGCCACGCGGGCGGCTGCTTCCTGCTGCGCATCGAGGACACCGACCGCGAGCGCTCCACCCCGGAAAGTGAGCGGGCAGTCCTCGATGCCCTCGCCTTTCTGGGACTCGATTGCGACGAGGAACCCTGGCGCCAGAGCGAGCGGCGCGCGCAGCACGAAGCCGCGATCGGGCGCCTGCTGGACGAAGGCAAGGCCTACCGCTGCGTCTGCACGCGCGAAGAACTCGAGGCACGCAGGGCCGCAGCCGACGGCCGGCGCACCTACGATGGCCGCTGCCGCGATCGGGGCCTCGGTCCGGACTGCGGAGTGCACACGGTTCGCCTGCGCCTCGCAGCCGATGCCGACCTCGGGTGGGATGACCTGGTCTTTGGTCCGAGCGGGCAGGAGGCGCTCCAGATCGGCGACATGATCCTGCAGCGCAGCGATGGCAGCCCGCTCTACAACCTCGCTGTGGTGGTGGACGACATCGATATGCAGATCACCCACGTCATTCGCGGGGCGGATC
>CAJXIC010000101.1 GCA_913054385.1 uncultured Pseudomonadota bacterium | reverse complement strand
TGCACGCGGGGGTGCTCGCGATTGCGGTGGGGGTGGTTGCCGGGTCGCTGCGTTCGCTCGGGCGCAGCGAGGCGGGCGACGGCCGAAATTCGCAGAAGATCGCGCGCATGGGGATCGCCGCCGTCGTTCTCCAATTTGCGATCTTCGTGGTGGCGCCGTCCGTGCTGCGACTGGGGAACGCCACCGCGGTCAACGTCAACTGGCGCTTCCTGCTCTTTGTCGAGGTCGCGCTCTACCTGGCGGCCTGGCCGCTGCTGCGAGGTGTCTCCCTGGGACGCGTCATCGGGGTCGTCCAGGCGGCGGCGGTGGCGACCTTCGTGGTGGGGTTCGCGATCTTCAGCCTGCGCTTCAACGAAGCCATGCACGAACTCGACGGCGTGCTCGCGCATGCCGAGCCCGGGAGCACGCTGGTGGCGGCGAAGATTCCCTACGACTTCGGGCTCCCCGGGTACGACGTTCCGGTGCTCGACCACGCCTACGAATACTTCCTGGCACGCGGTGGCGGCTTCGTGGGAGGCCTCTGGCCCGATGCCCACGTGCCGATTCGCCCGAAGCGGGGGATGGCCGGGTCCCACCGCCTGCTTGCCGACGGCGCGGGGGGCTACCAGCCGCTCTGGATCGGAGAGGCGGACTACCTGCTGGCGGTGGATGGCTCCAGCGAAATTGCCATCCCGGCGCCGCGCGACGGCGTTCGCGTGGCGACCTCTGATCGCTGGACGCTCTACCGTCGCCGCTTCTGAGCGGGAGGAGCAGACCCGCCCCCCGGTTGGCAGAGCTAGAAGCCGGTGGCGGTCTCGGGTTCTTCGATGACGGTGTTCTCGATGTGCCCGATGCCGTCGATTTCAATGCGAACGACGTCGCCGGGCACCAGCCACTGCGGAGGCTTCATGGCGACGGCCACCCCCCCCGGTGTCCCCGTCGAGATTACGTCGCCGACTTCGAGGGTGAAGGCAGTCGACAGGTGCTCGATCAGCGCTGCCACGTCGAAGATCAGCTCGCGTGTATTCGACTGCTGGCGGATTTCTCCGTTCACGAAGGTACGCAGGTCGAGGCCGCTCCCGTCGCCGAGTTCGTCGGGGGTGACGATCGCAGGGCCGAGGGGGCAGTGGGTGTCGAAACTCTTGCCCATGGTCATGGTGGGAACCCGGAGTTGCCAATCGCGAACGCTGACGTCGTTGGCGATGCAATAGCCAGCGACGACGTCGAGGGCGCGGTCCCTCGGTACGTGGCGGCAGCGTCGCCCGACAACGACCGCGAGTTCCCCCTCGTAGTCGAGGGCTTTTGAAACCTTCGGGCGGTGAAAGGGGGCGTAGGGCCCCGACGCCGCGGTCGACTGCTTGTTGAAGATCATCGGGAACTTCGGCCGATCCATTCCGGTTTCGGCGACGTGGTCGGCGTAGTTGAGGCCGACTGCCAGGATCTTCGGAGGACGCAAGACCGGCGACTCGAGGCGCACCTCCGCGAGCGCAAGACGCGGGCCGTCGGCGCGGGCCGCAGCCTCGACGCCGGCTTCGAGGAGCGCCGTCATCTCGGCGGGCAGGCCGCCAGCTGCCAGGTCGACGACTTCTTCACCCTCGAGGCGACCGGTCCGGGTGATTCCATTCGAGGTGAAGGTGACGAGGTGCATCGGGCCTCCGGGGGTTTATGGCGTGCGGGGGGCAGTAGTATCGAATCGCGCACCCCCGTCAAGCGGCCAGCGCCGCAGAAGGGGCCGGTTGCGGCTAGCTTCGGTGGGCCACCAGGGAGGATCCGTTTCATGCGCGACGACTACGCGGGCGACTTCGACCCGGATTTCGAGTGGACGCAGCTCTCGCGCCAGGCCCTCGGTCGTTTCGGACGCGAGATCATGCTCTGCGCGATGATGCACGACCGCGGGCTGCTGCCCCAGGTCGGTCGCCGATACGGACGCGAGGCCATGACCGACGTGGCGGTCGACGAGTGGATGGGCTCGAGTCCCCTCTACAACGAACGGAATCGCGCGCTGCTGCAGATTTCCGGCCACGACGTCGGAGCGATTTTCAAGGGGCTGCAGCTCGACATCGGGGCGCCCCACCAGTTTCTCGATTTTCACTTCGAGCTGAAAAATGAATCGCTGGGCTACTTCTGGCTGCCGTTTTGCGGGGCATTCTCCTTTGTAAAGGAGATGGCGGGGGACGACGAGAAGCCCATCTTCCAACTCTGTCACCACATGGAGGACACCACCTTCAATGCCACGGTGGCCGCGGTGCATCCCCGGGCGCGCTGCATTCCCGAGCATCGCCCCCCGCAGGCCCCGCCACACGCGGGGCCCGTCTGCCGTTGGCGCGTGGAGATCGGCGGGGAACCCACGCCGCTGACCGAGCGTCCGATCCTGCAGGCGATTCGCCAATCCTTGGCGGCGGGTTTCGAATTTGGACCGATTCCGGAGGCGCACGACGGGCTCAGCGATTATGGCGGCGCCTTTCGGCCGGACTTCGTCCTCGAGGATCTGTCGCAGCCGGTGCTGGCGCGGCAGGCGAAGGAGTTCGCACTCGACTGGCACCTGCTGGTGCGAGCGGCCTACACCTCGATCGAAGAACGCTACGGGCACGCGGCCATGGGCGAGATCGCTCGCCACCACTGGGCCGCGGTGGCACCGGTCTACAGCGCGCGCATCCGCCGGGCCCTGGGTATCGAGGGCGACGACCTCGGGACGATTCTCAAGATGCTCCAGCTCGATCCCTGCTTTCCGCCGGAATACGTCGTCAGCGGCTGCCACTGGCGCGACGCCCGGACGGGCCACTTCTGGATCGAGGCTTGCGCGGCGCTCGAAGACATTCTTCCGCGGGGCATCCTCGAGCCGCTCTTTGGCGGCGAGGCCGCAGCGCTCGAAGCGGTGGTTTGCGCGGTGAACCCGCGTGCTCGCGTGCGCGCCATCGACCCGGCGGATTGTTACGCAGCAGCAGGACGTGCAAAGCTCGCCTTCGAGATCGTTCTTGACCCGCAAGCGGCCGCCCGTGAAGAGGAACCCCTCGCCGGGCTGGTCCGCTCGAACATCATCGACTTCCGGTTCCGGGGGACGGATGGCCCACTCGAGTGATCGTCTCGGGCTCGCCTGGCATCTCCGGTCTGAAGCCGCGCTGGTGCTGGCGCTTCTGGTTGCCGGGTTCTTTGCGTCGAGCGACGTCTCGGGGGCCGAGGGGCTCTCGCTGCTGTTTCTGAGCGGGCTGCTCTTTGGCACGATCGGCATGGCAGCCTTCGGCGTCGTGCGCCACGCCGACGCCCTCGCGGTACAACTCGGGGAACCCTACGGCTCGCTGATTCTCACCTTGTCGGTGATTTTCATCGAGGTTGCGATGATCTCCGCGGTGATGCTGACCGGCTCGGACAACCCGACGCTGGCGCGAGAGACGATGTACGCCGTGGTGATGATCGTGCTGAACGGCGTGGTTGGGCTCACGCTCCTGCTGGGGGGCCTGCGCCACCATGAGCAGGAGTACAACCTGCAGGGGGCGAACTCGTTCCTCGCGCTGATCCTGCCGCTGGCCGTGCTCGCCCTGATTCTCCCGAATTACACGCAGTCCACCGAGGGCCCCACATTCTCAGTGCCCCAGGAGGTCTTCCTGGCGGCGACTTCCCTCGGGCTCTACGCCGTCTTTCTGGCGGTCCAGACGATTCGTCACCGCGCCTACTTCGTTGCGCCGGGAGCCTCTGTCGACCCGGCCGAGCCCGATCTGGAGGACGAGCACCCGGGTCTCGAACTCCGTTCCCCCCGTGTGCACGCGCTGCTGCTCGCGGCGTACCTGATCCCGATCGTGTTTCTCGCGGAACAGATTGCGTACCCCATCGACTACGCCATTTCGAAGGCCGGGGCGCCCGCGGCGCTCGGCGGTTTTGCGGTTGCGGTGTTGGTGCTGTCTCCGGAGGTGTTGGGAGCCGTGCGCGCGGCATTGGCAAACCGCCTGCAGCGGTCGATCAACATCCTTCTGGGATCGGTGGCGGCGACCATCGCGCTCACGGTCCCAGCGGTCCTCGCGATCTCGATCTGGATGCAGGTGCCAGTGGAACTCGGTCTCGGCCCGGTCGATTCGCTGCTGCTGCTCCTGACACTGGCGGTCAGCATCGTGACTTTCGGGAGCGGACGCACCAACGTGCTCCAGGGAGCCGTTCACCTCGTGCTCTTCTTTGCCTACGCGATGTTGATCTTCGACTGAAGCGCGGGGCTAGGAGCCTTCGCGGTGGTAGATCGACCAGCCATCGACGACGGTCTCGTCGACGCGGATGCGATCGATGGCTTCGGGGTTCTCGAGCGGGGATTCCGAGAGGATCACCAGGTCGGCGAGCTTCCCGACCTCGAGAGAGCCCTTCAGGCCCTCCTCGAAGTGCTGATAGGCCGCGTCGAGGGTCACGGCCCGCAGCGCATCCATCACGTCGATCCTTTGGTCGGGGCCGAGCACCCGGCCGCTGCGAGTGCGCCGGTTGACCGCGGACCAGACGAGCCGCAGGGGCTCCATCGGTACGATCGGAGCGTCGGCGTGGATCGTAAAATGCAGACCGCGGTCGAGGGCGCCCCGGGTCGGGCTCATGCGCGCCGCTCGCTGGGGCCCCATGAAGATGTCGTGGTGGCGGTCGCCCCAGTAGAAGGTGTGGAGCACGAAGAAACTCGGAATCACCCCGAGTTCCTGCATCCGATCGAGTTGGTCCTCGGTGGTCATCTGGGCGTGGATCACGATGGGGCGTGCGTCCTCTCCCTTGACGCCGGCGGCCTCGAAGGCGTCGAGGATGTCATCGATCGAAGCGTCGCCGTTGCCGTGGATCGCGATCTGAAGGCCCGCGTCGTGGTAGCGCCCGGCGCGTTCGATCAGTTCGTCCCGCAGGATCCGCGGGTAGCCGCGGTAGCCGGGGTCCTTGCCCGGCGGAGGCTTGTAGTAGGGCTCGCGGAGGTAACCGGTAAAGCCCTGGATCGAGCCGTCGGCGACCATTTTTACCGCGCCGAGACGCACCCATTGCTCGTCGTGGCTTTCAAAGTGCCAGTCGCCGTCGAGCAGACGATCCGCGGTCTCCTTTCGGGGCCACACGACGATGCGGAGCGGAAGCAGGCCGAGGCGCGAAGCCCAGTCGAAGCCCTCGATCATGGCCGCCGTGGTCGCTCCACTCTGGGCCGTCGTCACGCCGGCTTCGACGTAATCCCGTGCGCCTTTCTGGAGCACCGCCAACGCCTCGAGCGGACCGGGCGCGAGGGCCCCCGCCATCACCTCTAGCATTGCGGTCTCTTCAAGCAGACCGGTGAGTCTGCCGGTCGTGGCGTCGCGCCCGAGGTGTCCGCCCACCGGGTCGGGGGTGTCGCCGTCGAGGCCCAGGGCGTCGAGAGCCTTCGAATTTACGACGGCGAGGTGCCCGGAGACGTGGACGACGGCGACGGGATGTTGCATCGACACCTTGTCGAGATCGTCACGCGTGGGGTGGCGGTTTTCGGCGAGCAGGGTGTCGTCGTAGCTGAACCCGACGACCCACTCTCCGTCGGCGGTTTCTGCGGCCCGCGTGCGCATCCGATCGAGGAGGTCGTCGATCGTCTCGATGTCCCCGATGGGCGGGCTGTTGAGATCGACGACCAGCGCGTAGATACCGGTGCCGGGAAAGTGTCCGTGGGCGTCGATGAAACCCGGGAGCAGGGCTCGGCCAGCGAGTTCGACGACCCGTGCATCCTCGCCTCCCCAGGCGCGCACGCTCTCTTCGTCTCCGACGATGGCGATGCGATTGCCGTCGGTGCCCAGACCCGAGACGACGGCATTTTGCGCGTTCAGCGTGATCACGGGTCCGCCGACGTAGAGGGTCCGGGGCGCTTCGCGCGCACTCCAAACGGCGAAAGCGATTCCGAGGACGAGCACGGCCCCGAGTCCCAGGCGGAAAGGCTTCATGGCGCGGACCTCCGTCCCCGTAGCCGCGAAACAGCGCGGACGGCGGGCGCGCGAGGCTACCCTAGAAGTCGGCGTGCGAACATCCGCGAGGTCGCGGCCGGAGCCCGCGAGTCTGCGTTCAGGCCGATGTGGCGATCGACGGACGGCTCGCGCCCACCCCCCCGGCGTCGAGTCGCTTGCGCCGGATCATGTCGAGCAGCGTGGTGCGCTTGATCCCGAGGGACGCAGCGGCCGCGCTCTTGTTTCCCTTCGCCTCGGAAAGGGCGCGCAGGATCAGGTCGGATTCGAAGCGCCCCACGGCTTCGCGGAAATCGAAGCGACCGAGCCCGGCATTTTCCGTGCGTGGGGCGGAAGCCGAATCGAGGTCGTGGGGCAGGTCGTCGGGGCCCACCTCGTGCCCGTCCGAGAGGACGAGCAGGCGCTCGACGAGATTCTCGAGTTCGCGAATGTTCCCAGGCCAGGCGTAGCCTTCGAGGGCCGCGAGGGCGTCTTGCGAAAGCCCCGCAACCTCTCGGCCGCTCGAGTGACGGAAGAGTTCGGTGAAGTGTTCGACGAGCAGCGGAATGTCGCCACTGCGTTCGCGTAGGGCCGGTACTTCGAGGGGGATCACCGCGATCCGGTAGTAGAGGTCCTCGCGCAGCCGACCCTCCGCAACTGCCGCCTTCACGTTCTGGTGTGTCGCACTGACGATTCGAACATCGGAAAATTGGGTCTTCGAAGAACCAACGGCCTGGAAGTCGCCGGACTGCAGGACCCGCAGCATCTTCACCTGGAAGCGTGGGCTCATGTCCCCGATCTCATCGAGAAAGAGGGTGCCGCCATCGGCCGCCGCGAAGCGACCTTCGCGGTTCTCGGTCGCGTGGGTGAAGGCACCGCGGACATGGCCAAAGAGTTCGGACTCGAGGAGATCCTCGGGAATCGCGCCGCAGTTCACCGCGATGAAGGGTCCGTCCGCGCGCGCGCTTTTCGCGTGCAGCGCCCGCGCCACGAGTTCCTTGCCGCAGCCGCTTTCGCCGAGGATGAGAACGGTCGAGTCGAGCGGGGCGACGCGTTCGATTCGTTCTTTGAGGGCGCCGAGCTGGGGGCTTTGGCCGATCATCTGGCCGATGCCGCGGATCCGCTTCTCGCGCGGAGTCGATGCCGGTTCTGAACGGCTGCGCCGGATTGCGAGGCGACGGAAGTCGAGGGCCCGCTCGACCAGCCGCGCCAGGGTCAGCCGGCCGGCGTTGACGTGGTCGAGCAGCAGC
>CAJXIC010000100.1 GCA_913054385.1 uncultured Pseudomonadota bacterium | reverse complement strand
CGTGGATCGGAAAGGCGCCGCCGCGCGCTTGCCGGATGTTGTCGTAGACCAACGCCCCGCGAACCTCGCCCTCCGCATCCACCGCGACGTAGGTGTAGAAGCGATCGAAGTGATTCTCGAGCGTCCACCAGCGCTTCTCTCCGTCGATCGTCCCCGGGACCTTTTCTGCAAAGCGTCGGTAAGCGGCGCGGATCGCCGCGCAGTCTTCCCGCCGAGCCCGGCGCACTTCACCGGCTGCCGGCCGTTCGAGATGCAGCAGGTCCCGCGCGCCGATCTTTCGGATCGCGTAACAACCCGCGAGTTCCCAGCCCGCCTGGCGGTAGAGCCGCAGGTTCGCGGGAAAGAGCGGCGAAACGACGTCGCCTCCCTCGCGCATGCCGACGAGTGCCGCGCCGAGCAGGCGCGACGCCAGGCCCTGGCCCCGAAATTCCGGCGCCACGGCCACCGACGAAATGCCGCCGCTCGCCAGCCATCGGCCACCGAAGTTCTGGACGAAGGGGAGCACGCCGAGCAACGCCACCGCGCGCCCCGCATCGAAAGCCCCGTAGACGCGGTCGGGGTCGGCGAGCTGCAGAAAGCGCTCCTTCGATTCGGGCGCACTGGCGAAGACCTGGCAGTCGAGCTCCCAACCCTGCTCCATCTCTGCAGCGCGGAAACGACGAATCTCGAGCCCCATGGCGGTTTCTCCCGTCGCGCGCGGGCTTGCCAGCGCAGAACCTAGAAGGTGGCACTCCCTGGGACCCGGGGAAACGGGATCACGTCGCGGATATTCGCCATGCCGGTCACGTACTGCACCAGGCGTTCAAAGCCCAGACCAAAACCCGCGTGTGGCACCGACCCGAAGCGCCGCAGGTCGAGGTACCAGTCGTACTCCTCGGGAGGCAGCCCAGCCCGGGCGATGCGCTGCTTCAGCACATCGAAACGATGCTCGCGCTGGGAACCTCCGACGATCTCGCCGATACGCGGCACCAGCACGTCGAGGGCCGCGACGGTCCGGTCGTCGTCGTTGGCGTACATGTAGAAGGCCTTGATGGCCTTCGGGTAGTCCGTCAGTACCACCGGTCGCTTCACGTGCTCTTCGGTCAACCAGCGCTCGTGCTCGCTCTGCAGGTCGACGCCCCATTCCACCGGAAACTCGAAGGCCCTCCCGGAAGCCTTCAGGCGTTCGATCGCATCGCTGTAGGTCATGCGCTCGAAGGGAGTCTCGATCACGAACTCGAGGCTCGAGAGCACGCTGTCGTCGATGCGAGCGTCGAAGAAGGCGAGATCCTCGGCGCAATCCTCGCGAATCGTTCGAAGCACGTCCTTCAGGAACGACTCCACCAACTCCCCGAGACCTTTGAGGTCGCAGAAGGCCACCTCGGGCTCGACCATCCAGAACTCGGCGAGATGCCGACTGGTGTTCGAGTTCTCCGCGCGAAAAGTGGGGCCGAAGGTGTAGACCTTCGAGAGTGCGAGGGCTCCGATCTCGGCCTCGAGCTGGCCGGACACCGTCAGGTAGGTCGCGCGACCAAAAAAATCCTTCGCGTCGTCGACAGCGCCCTCCACAGTGCGCGGCGGGTCGTGCAGGGGAAGGGTGGTGACGCGAAAGAGATCGCCGGCCCCCTCGGCGTCCGAGGAGGTGATGATCGGCGAGTGCAGTTGCAGGAAACCGCGCTCCTGAAAGAAGGCGTGGATCGCCCGGCTGGCGGCATTGCGCACGCGCAGCACGGCGCCGTGGGTGTTCGTGCGGGGGCGCAGATGGGCAATGGTGCGCAGGTATTCGAAGCTGTGGCGCTTCTTCTGCAGCGGATAGTCGTCGTCTACGCCGCCAACGACTTCGATCGAGGTCGCCTGCAACTCGAAGCGTTGGCCCTTTCCCGGCGACAAGGCGAGCTCGCCGCATACGCGAACCGCGGCCCCGGTCGCGAGGCCCTGCAGCGCAGACCCACTGCCCATACGCTCTGGCGCGACGACCACCTGCAGGTCGCCGAGGCACGAACCGTCGTTGAGGGCCAGGAACGAAACGCTCTTCGAATGACGGACCGTCCGCAGCCAACCCTGCGCGGACACCTCGGTCCCCCGGCCTTCGCCTCGGAGCAACTCGCGAACACTACGACTCTGGCTGTTCACGTGCGCGAAGATACCGTGGGCGCAGGTCAGCGGGCAGGTCTTTGCCGCTGCCCGTGCGAGATCGTATCCTCGTCCGCACTCCCCCCTCCTTGGAGCCAGGCCCCCCTGATCATGCGACTTCTGCCCTGGTTCGGAACGCTTACGCGATCGGTCATTCGCGAGATCGCCCTCTACTCGGTGATCGCCTTCGCCGGAATCCTGCTGATCCTGCTCAGCCAGAACGCGCTGCGGCAACTCGAACCCCTGGTTCGGGTCGGCTTCCGCTGGAACGAGTGGATGCTGGCACTGCGCTCGATTGCCGTGATATTCATGGCCTACGCCCTGCCGATTGCGTTTCTGCTCGGCTCTCTCTTTGCCGTGCGCCGAATGAAATCCGACGCGGAGCTCCTGGCCATGCAATCTTGCGGGGTGGGGATCGGAGTGCTGCTCTCGGCCACCCTTAGTGTGGGCACGCTCGTAGCCGCCGCCACCGCCTGGCTCGTGATCGACGCCGAACACGTAGCGAGGCGCGACATGCGCAGCTTGCTGATGAACGTGACCGCCCGCAGCAATATCCTCGAACCGGGGCGTTTTCTGCGTTTCAACGACCGCGTGGTCTACGTCGAGGAGCGCTTCCGCGACAATGTCCTGCGCGGCGTGATGATTGCGAGCGACGCCGAGGACGATCTTGGCTACGTGATCTTTGCCGACCGCGGTGCCTTCCATTTCGACTCCGAACGCGACATGCTGCGCATCGAACTCGACCGCGGCGACGTGCACATCGACGCAGGGGACTGGCGTTCGGGACGCACCCGGCGCATCGCCTTCGAGCACCTCGACTACGAGATCGACATCGCGCACCTCCGGGCCCCGGGCCGCCCGAAACAGATGAGCCTCACTGAACTCGAAGACGTCCGCGCACGCGCCGCGCGGGGCGAAGCCCTTTGGGATCTCGATGAAAAGGATCCGAGTCGCTACGCCATCGAAGCGCAACGCCGCCTCGCGCTGCCCGTGGCGCCGCTGATCTTCGCGGTTCTGGCAGTGGCCCTCGGCGCCTCCGGTCGCCGCACGTCGCGCTCGGGCGCGATGCTCCTCGGCGTGGCCCTGGCCTTCGGCTACTACGCGGCGCTCTCCTTCGGGGGGCTCCTCTCCGAGCGCGGCTGGCTGCCGCCGTGGGCGGTGGTGTGGGGAACGACGGGGCTCTTTGCTGTCGGCGCCGCCGCGGCGCTCGTCCGCGCCCGCCGGAATTTCGGCCCGTGAACCGGCCGCGATTCATGCCCCAACCCCGGAGCGTGGCCGCGCTCGCTGGCCTCTTCGCGGGCGCGCTGGCGGGCTGCTCCGGGGCGGACCCCCCTGCCCCGGATCGGGGCGCCGCCCATGTCTCGATTCTCGCGGTGGGGGACACTGGCCGGCGTCACGTCTTTTTCGCCCCGTGGTTCGAGGGGCAACTCGCCGTCGCCGCAGGCATGGCCGCCTCGGACCAGGCGAACCCCGTGGATGCATTGGTGCTCCTGGGCGACAACTTCTACGACGGCGGCTTGCAAGCCTACGAACTGCAAGAGCGGCTGCGCGAGAATCTGGTCGGCCCCTACTGCGGGTTCGTCGAACTCGATGCCTCGCGTTCCGCAGAGGTCGCCGCCGCCTGCCGCGCCCCCGTGAGTGCTGGCCATGCGATCCCCATTCTGGCGGTCCCCGGAAATCACGACCTCGCGGGCGACGGCGGCCTCGAAGCCCAGTGCACGGCGGTCGACGACTTCGTCTCAAATTGGCAGTTCGCCTGCCGGCAGCCGGTGGTGCTCGACCTCGAAGGGGGCCTCAGCGTGATCGCCTACGACTCCGCCAGTCCCGGGGCGGCCGACCGGACCGACGCACTCGCCCTGGCGATCCGCCGGGCACGCGGTCCCTTTCGCGTGCTGGCTTCCCACCACCCTCCGGGCGTCTCCCGCGACGACGGCCCGACAGCAGAAGGACCCGTCTTCGAAGCGGTGCGACGTGCCGGCGTGCCCGTCCATGCCCATCTCGCCGGGCACAACCACAGCCTGCAACTTCTCTCCCGGGAAGGCACCGCGATCCCGCTGGGCGTGATCGCCGGAAGCGGCGCGCGAGCCCGGCCCCCGATCGACCGCGCTCACCCCGATCGCGTCTTCGGCGCCAGCCGCCTGGGCTTCGCTCGCCTCTCGGTCCAAAGAGCGCCCGGACCCCCGCGCCTGCAGGTCTCGCTCTACTCGACACCGGATTGGCCGCTGTTTGGCGGCGGGGCACCGACCCTCGAAGCGCGCTGGTCGGTGGATGCCGAGGGTCGCGTGCGCGACGAAGGCACCCGCTAGCACCGGGCCGTTCGATCAGGCCGCGACCACGACGCCGGGCACCAGGAACCAGAATTCGACGCGCGGTGGCGCGGCGAGTTGCAGGGCCTGCTGGACGGCGCGCCTGTAGTCGCGCGCCTGCGCGTGGTAGCGCTGCGCCCGTTCGGCGGCTTCATCGGCGACGACCTCGTCGGTCTTGAAATCGACGACCACCCAGACGCCGGAATCCGTAGACTTGCCCGAATCCGTGGACTCGCCGGAACCCACGGACTCGCCGGACTCGCGATAGAGCAGGTCGATGGCACCGACGCGATAGGCCACGACCTCATCGTCGCTCGCGTCCGGCCCTACCAACAGGTCGAGTTCGCGAGCGGCGACGCCCTCCCCCGCTGCGAGGAAGCGCGAAAAGAGGGGACCCGAAGCAAAGTCGCGCAAGATGCGCGCGGCCCGTAGGACGGCTTCCGCTCGCGTTTGCTCCGGGCCGCCCGCCGGTAGAAGCTCCGCGAGTGCGCCACAGAGACGCTCGATCTCAGCGCTGGCATCGGCTGCCTCGAAATCGAAAGCTTCGAGTGCGCGGTGGACCCCCGTGCCCGCCAGCGCCGCGACATCGCGCGAAGTCGCGGTCAAGACCCGCGCCGCCTTGAACTCGTCGCTGGCTTCGACGTCGCGAGGCCCATGGCCTTCGCCCGACGCTGCCGTGACGGGCGCACCGAAGGCCCTCTGCATGCGTCGCTCGGCTGCGATGCGCCTCGGAGCGATCGGCTCGCCCGGTTGCAGGAGCCCCGAGGCACTCGCCGCAGTTTCGGCCGAAGCTTCCAGGAAGCGACGAGGCCCAGCGGGCGACCTCTTCGGAAGCCACCAGCGGGCGCCGGCGTCGTCGCGCACGAGACCGTGTTCGAAGTCGTCTCCCTCGGCGATCCAGGCCGCGAGATCCGGTTGGAGGGGGCGCCGCCAGGAGAGCAGGTCGAGGAAGCTCTCGGAATTGCGCAGGGGTTTGGGTTCGACCACCTCGGGCCAGCCGCCCAGCAACACGAGGCGCTTTTTCGCACGCGTCATCGCAACGTAGAGGAGCCGCACCCGCTCGAGGCGCGCGAGCTCCTTCGCTCGAAAGCGCTCCCACGAAGCCCCGAGGCTGCGCGCGCCAAGAATTGCGAGTTCGGGGGCGGCCGGGTCGCCCCACACACAGAGCCGCCCCGGTGGATCCGACCGGGTTCCCTTGCCGAGCTGCGGGATGTAGACGTGATCGAAGTCGAGACCCTTCGCCTTGTGGATCGTCATGATCCGCACGGCGTCCCGGGCCGCGTCCGGCGGCGGCGCCTCCTCGGCTTCGCGGCCCTGCGCGATGTCCTGGCGCAGGCGCCGCAGAATGGCTCCGGGGTCGGCGTCCGCCAACCACTGCGCCGCGACTTCGCGAAAGAAACGCTCGAGGTTCGCCTGTCGATGGGGCCCGAGGTAGCGACCGGCCTCCACCAACTCGAAGAGCGTCCGCCCCCGCAGCTCCTCGAGGAAGACATCGGGGGGCTCTCTCTGCGCGATCCCGCGAAGCGTCGCCACGTTGGTGAGCATGCGCTGGAGATTGCGCTCCCAGCCTTGGACGCGCTCCAGACCGGGCACGTCGGCTTCGAGCGCAGCCACTTCGTCGGCCGCCTCGGCGACGCTCGCGTGCATCGCTGCGAGGCCCTCCGGGTGGCCCTCCCGCAGGCGCGACCAGCTCCCCGGAAACCCCCGCCGCCACAGCGGCAGCCAGGCCGCGTCGGGGACGCCCACCGCGGACGATCGCAGCAGCGTCACCATGGCCTTCACGTCGTTCGGGTCAAGCACCGCGCAAAGGAGCGCGCTGGCATCGACGACCTCGCGCCGCCGGAAATAATTCCGGTCCCGCTCGACAGCAAAGGGCACTCCTTCTACCCGGAGCGCGGCGAGGTAGCGCTCGAGATCGGTGAGTCCGCGAAAGAGAAGCGCCATGTCTCCCCAGGCGACGCCGTGTTCGTCGTGCTGCCGGCGCAGGTCTTCGGCCACCGCCACCGCTTCGACTTCGTTGCGGCCCGCCACGAGGAGATTCGTTTCGAAGCTGTTGCCGTTCCGCCGCCAGCTGAGCCCGTACTCGACCGATCGGCTCTCGCCCGCGACGAAGCCCGGATCCGATCCGTGCTCGGGCGCGACCACGAGCCGTTCGAAGCGCGGCTGGAAACCGGTGCGCTGATGCATCACGGGCTCGATCACGCGCGTCACCTCCTCGAGGATCGCCTCGACCGAGCGGTAGTTCACCGAGAGGGTCGCGACCTCGCCGCCGGCGTCGCGCACCTCCTGGATGAAGGCGTCGTAGGCGGCCAGATCGGCATCGCGCCAGCCGTAGACCGACTGCTTCGGGTCTCCGACCAGGAACAGGCCCGGGCGCTCTGCCGCCTCGCCTTCGAGGGCAAGCCAGCGCACGATCTCGCATTGCAGGGCGCTGGTGTCCTGAAACTCGTCGACCAGCAGTTGATCCAACTCGCTGCGCAGCCGGCAACGCACCTCGGGACGATCGCGCAGCAGGGCGCGCGCGGTTACCAAAAGGGCTTCGAAGCCGACGACGCCACGGCTTCGCATGGCCTCGTCAGCCGCCGCGACAAGCCCCCGAAGCGCCGCCAACGACTGCTCGAGAGCGTCCCGGTCGCACTCGATAAACCCGCGCAAGCGCGCGGCCACCGCGCGGGCTTCCGGCGCCACCGCATCGATCACCGGGCC
>CAJXIC010000099.1 GCA_913054385.1 uncultured Pseudomonadota bacterium | reverse complement strand
GGCGAATGGGAGCGAGAGACTCACCCGCGGCACCAACTCGTAGAAAGCCAGCCACGCCACGCTGCGCGCCGCCAGACCCCTGTTGATCACCAGTTCCGAGAAGCCGATCAGGTCCTGGGTCAACAGCACCAGGGTGAGCGCGCAAAGGGCCAGGGCAGCCGGAGCCGCCACCTCGCGAACCACCGCGCGGTACAGCGTCCCTCCGGGGCGGCGATGTTTCGGCGCCGAGTAGAGCAAGGGTTCAGTAAACTCCGGTGAGGGATTTACCCCTCTGTTGACGATCGTTCACGTCGAGGACGGTTTCGACGGCTCGGACCGGCCACTTGGACCCACCGCGGGGATTGGCGTAAATTAGCGCCCCACCCCCCTGGATACCGGAAGCGCCGAAAGCGCCTCCCCTCACTGTCCGTCTCGCGATTCGGTGGGTTTGGCGAGCCGCCATCGCGAGTCTGCACGAGCCCCGGAACGGCGCAAGCGGTCAAAGCCCCCGTTCCCGTGGACCCCAGGAGACCCCTTCATGAAAGCGATCCTCTTGAGCGCCGGCCAGGGCCGCCGCCTGCTGCCGCTGACTGAGTCGGTCCCGAAGTGCCTGATCCCCGTTGCGGGGTCGGTCTCCGGACTCGAATACCAGCTGCGCCGCCTGGCAGAATGCGGCGTCACGCGCGCCACCGTGATGGTGGGCTTCGGCGCGGACCGCGTCGAGCGCGCCCTCCACGAGATTTCGGTCCCGGGCCTCGCCACCGAGACCATCTTCAACCCCTTCTTCGACGTTTCCGACAACCTCGTCACCTGTTGGCTGGCGCGCAGCGCGATGACCGAAGACTTCATCCTGCTCAACGGCGACACCCTCTTCGTGACCCCGGTTCTCGAGGGATTGATGCGCGCGCCGCTCGCCCCGGTGACGATGGTGATCAATCACAAGCCCTTCTACGACGACGACGATATGAAGGTCTCGCTGGCGCCGAACGGGCGACTCCGCGCCGTCGGCAAGACCCTCCCCGCGGCGACGGTCCACGGCGAATCGATCGGCATGATGCTCTTCCGCGGCCAGGGCATCGACACCTTCCGCCAGAGCCTCGACGCGGCGGT
This sequence comes from uncultured Pseudomonadota bacterium, assembly GCA_913054385.1. Lineage (GTDB taxonomy): Bacteria > Myxococcota_A > UBA9160 > UBA9160 > UBA4427 > JAYGCV01. The sequence goes on along the minus strand of CAJXIC010000099.1, from coordinate 6,100 downwards.
CCGCAGCCCCGAGGCCCGCAAGGCCTGGTACCTCTCGATCTTGAACGCGCTGACCGACGACCTGAAGATCCAGACGCTCGCCATCGGAGACCACTGGTGGGGCGAGGTGGACTCGGCCGAAGACCTGGACGCGGTCCGCGCCGTTCTCGATCGGAACACCGCTTTGGCTCCCCGACCGCGCCTCGCGGTTCGCCAGGGCGGTCGAGCTTCGCGCTGACGACGCTCCCCTCCCACGACGCCCTGATCCTGGCGGGCCGCAGGGGCGAAGACGACGACCTGGCGCGCGCCACCGGCGCGCCGCATCGTGCGCTCCTCGATTTCGATGGCACGCCGATGCTCGAGCGCGTGGTGGCAGCACTCGAGGCGTCGGCATCGGTCGGCTCGATCTGGGTCAGCACCGATGCCCCCGATCTCGTCCGCCAGGCCGGGGGCCTCGGCGATCGGATCGCCGCCGGCTCGCTTCGCCTGCTCGCCAGCACGGGCTCACCGAGCGGCAGCGTGACCAGCGCCCTGGACAGCATCGACTCGCCGCGGCGGCTGCTCGTCACCACGGCGGACCACGCACTGCTCAGCCCGGGCATTGTCGAGACCTTCCTCTCGAAGGCCGATGCGCGCGAAGCCGACCTCTGCGTCGGGTTGGTGGAAGAGGCGAGTCTCCGCGAACGTTTCCCCGACTCGAAGAGGACATTGATCCCGTTTCGGGGCGCGCGCTACAGCGGTGCAAACCTGTTTGCGCTGCAGACACCCGAAGCGCGCCGGGTGATCGAATTCTGGCGACGCGCTGAGCGCGACCGCAAGCAACCCTGGCGCTTGGTCTACCACTTCGGCCCGACTGCACTGCTGCTCTTTGCGCTGCGCAGGCTCGACCTCGAGCAGGCGCTGGCCCGCGCTTCCAGGAGCCTCGGCGCGCGCGTTGCGGCCGTGGTGCTACCCCAGGCCGAAGCGGCCATCGACGTCGATCGCCTCGAGGACTACGCCTTGGCCCAGCGCATCCTGGCGGAGCGAAGCGACCCCTAGAGGGTGCGCTCGCCTTCAGCCCGGAACTCCCCGGACGCCGGATCAAAGCCGCGCACCCGCAGCCGCACTGCGCGAGGGCGGTCGGGCCCGGCCTCGGCGCGGTTCTCGATTTCAAAGAGGTGATACTGGGCGCGTTTTTCGTCGCGCTCCCCGACATCCGACGCCGAGCGCGTCCCCACTACCGGGATCAAGGCGTCGGGGCCCGCCACCGCTTCAAAGCGCGTGTGATGCCGATGGCCGTGCAGCACCAGTTCGGCACCGCTCTCTGCCAGTACCGCGCGAAGATCCGCGGCGTCGAGCAGCTCGCGGCGTGCGGACAACTCGGGATCGAGGGGCGGATGGTGAACCATCACCACTCGGAAGCAGTCGCGCTCGCGAAGCTCCATGAGCAGCCGACCGAGACGCTCGAGCTGCTCCGCACCGAGGCGCCCCGAGGCCTGGAACCACGGCGTGGGGTGCGCGCTGCAGAGCCCCACCAGGGCCAACTCGCCGCGCACGCGCAGCGTCGGGAATGCGTCGGCGGTCGGCGCCGTCGGCGAGGTGGACGCGTCCGAGCGGAGGTAGTCCGCCCAATGGTCCCAGGCTTCGTCGGGCGGAACGGCCACGTAGGCATCGTGGTTCCCGGGGATGAGGGAGACCTGTTCGGCAGTGCCGAAGGCCTCGAGCTGGGTGGCGGCCTGCCGAAACTCCTGGGGCAGTGCGATGTGGGTGAGATCGCCGGTGACCGCAAGGTGGTCTGGGCGCTGCTCGACGAGGTCCCGTCGCAGCGCTTCGAGAACCTCGGGGCGGTGCAGGCGCCGGCGACGGATCTTCCACGACAGCCAGCCAAAGAATCGCTTTCCGAGCAGGGGCGAGAGGCCGGACCCGCTCGGATCCGTGGCGTGCCAGTCGCTGCTGTGGGCAAGGGTAAACACGTTCCCAACCCCGAGCCGGGGCCCTTCGACCGCCCCATTGGGGGCGAGGTCCAGAAACTATCCCACCCCCCAGCGCTGTGATAGCTTCGCCCGCCATCGCGGTGGCGGTCCGCCCGCGATGCCCTCTAAAGCCATGTTGAAGCGCCCCGATCCCGAAACACCCACGGCCTGGATCGTCGAGCGCGCGGGCGCCTCCGGCAGGGATTTATTGCGCGCCTTCGGCTTGACGCCGCGCCAGCGCATCGATCGCATTCTGGACCGCGCCGGGCTCGCCCCGGCAAGGAACTGGGACTCCACCAGCGCGGCTACGGGTCCGGCGCTGTTTCTACGCGCAGATGTCTTTTACGACGAACGGTTGGTGGATGCCCTGCTCGCATCCGGCGACGTGCTGCTGTGCCGCGACACCCAGAACGCCGGACCCGGCGAAGTGTTAGCGGCCCGGGCCTCCTCGAACCTGGCCGCCGCCGCAGACGCGGTTCGCGAAGACGCCGCGTCCGAGCTGCCGAGCCTCGGCCCCTCGGACCTCGTCCCGGACTACAACCCAAAGCTCCGCCGCTTCGACCCGGCTTACGCCCTGGATGCGAAGAGCGAAGACCTCGCCGAGACCGAGAAGCGGATCTTCGCGGCCTCCTATAAGGGCATCACCGATTTCGTAACGAAGTACGTGTTCCCGACGCCCGCGCGCGGCGTGGTCCGGCTGTTGGCGGCCGCCGGCATCGGCGCCAACGCCGTCACCGCCACCAGCTACGTCCTCGCCGCCGCGGTGATCTTTCTCTTCGCGCGCGGCGACTTCGGGCTGGGCCTGACACTGGCCTGGTGCATGACCTTCCTCGACACCGTCGACGGCAAGCTGGCGCGGGTGACGCTCACCTCGAGCCGCATCGGCGGCTTCTTCGATCACGCGCTCGACCTGGTGCATCCACCGATCTGGTGGTGGGCCTTCGCCGTCGGTCTCGGCCTCGAAAACGCCGCGGTGCAGTGGGCCATGGGGGGGGTGGTGGGCGGCTACCTGGTGGGACGAATCCTCGAGGGAATCTTTCTGGCCGCCTTCGGCATGGAGATTTTCACCTGGCGCCCCTTCGACGCCTTCTTCCGCGGCATCGTGGCACGCCGCAACCCCAACCTTCTGCTGCTGAGCCTCGGGTGTCTCGCAGCCGCCTCTGGCTTCGGCTACTTCGCAGTGGCCCTCTGGACCGCGCTCTGCATCCTGGTCGTCGCGGTTCGGATCGTGCAGGCCGCCGCCTGCCGCTGGCGCGGCATCCCGATTCGCCCCTGGTACGAAGAGGACGAGGCGGCTTGATCGCCCGGGCGCTGCGAAGTCGGTGGTCGCTTTGGGGGGCGCTCGCCCTCGCATCGGCGGTGGCACACGGCGCCCCGGCACAGCCCACCGAGGCCGTTGATCTCACCGAACCCGTTGATCTCGCCGAGCCCGTTGACGAGGCCCCACGCATGGCAGACCCCGCCGCTCGCCTGCCTGCGGGCGGTTCCGCCAGCGAACATTGGGAGTGGACGGTGCGCCTGGATTCGGGGCACTGGATCGTCGGGCGCCTGGTGGTCACCAACTTCGGCCCGGGCGAGCGCAACGCCGTGGTGCTGGGACACGTCATCACACCCAGTGGTCGCAGCGTGCTGTTCAAGAACGGTCGCCTCGAGGACTACTGGAAGCTCTCCGAGGATCGCCGCAGCCTCGACGTCGGCAGCAGTCACCTCTCGCTCGGCGCCTCGGAAACACGGCTTCGCATCGACAAGGATCGCGCGCGCATCGACCTGCGCTTCGAGCCCCAGGCCCTGCCCCAGCCCCCGGCCGACGCGCTGCCCTCTGGCATCGGCCTCGAGGTGCTGGCCCTGGCCGCTCCCGTACACGGCACGCTGCAACTCGAGTCGATGCCCGAGCCACTCGCGGTTCGCGGGCACGCAAGCCTGGTGCACACCTGGATGACTGCCGAGGAGGGGGAGCGGGTGCATCGCCGGCTCGACTTTCACGCGCTGGGAGACCCTGCCCTGTATATCCTCGACTGGACCGAACCGGGCGGGCGACGCTCGAACTGGCTGCTGGCCCGCATCGGCGAGGGCGAGCCGATCGCGTTTTCGAATTTTGCGGCACGGCTCGAGGGCGAACTGCCCGACCTCGAGCGACCCGGATACTGGGTTCCCGCGGGGATCGAGTGGTCTGGGGCCTGTGTCGAGGGCTTTGCTGCACTCTCACGCACGTTGCGGGAGAACGATCCGCTGGTGTTCCTGCCCCAGCCGCTGCGCTGGCTGGTGGGCCTGCGGGTCCAGCCGCACCGCGTCTGGGCGACTTCGGGTTTTGGCGTTACGCTTCGCGCCTGTTCCGGTCGAAGTCCCATCGAGCTGATGGGAACGGGAATTGCCGCGCTGACCTTCATGGACCCGCTCACGCGCCCCTGACCCCGCCGCCACACCCAGTCCTTCCCTGCTTTGATCGAACGACGAGGAGAATGCTTGCGAGTCGGCCTCCTTAGCAATCTGCGCGCCGGTCGAAATGCGCGCCGCACGGCGCGCCTGCTCAACTTCCTACGCGACTACCCGGACGTGGTGTCGGTCGAGACGACCGCGGCGGGGGCCGTGCCCGAAGCCCTCGACGACCTGGCCCGCCAGGACGTCGAATTGCTGATCGTGAACGGCGGCGACGGCACCCTCACCCACACGCTGACCGAGATTCTCGGGCGGCGCTCCTTTGGCGATCGCGTTCCCATCGTGGCTCCGCTGCGCGGCGGTCGCACGAACATGAGCGCCCAGGATCTGGGCTCCCACAAGGACCCGGTCCGAGGCCTCGCGGATCTGCTGCAGGCCGTGAAGACAGGCCACGTCGAGGATCGGATCACCTCGCGCCCGGTGCTGAAGGTCGACCACGGCTCCCCGGGAGAATCCCACTACGGGATGTTCTTTGGGGTGGGCATGATCTACCGCGCCATCCAGGTCGCCCACGAAAATTTCCCGGCGCGCAAGGGCCAGGGCGTGCTCGGCTCGACGCTGCTCACCGCGAGCCTGATCGCGCGCAACGCACTCGGCGACAGCGGCGGCGTCCTGCGGCCCGACAAGGTCGACCTGCGGCTCGACGGCATGCCTTCCCCCTACGCCGAATTCACCCTGCTCATCGCCAGCACTCTCGATCGGCTCTTCGCGGGCATGAAGCCCTTCTGGGGGACCGGTCCGGGAGCGCTCCAGACCACGAGCCTCGCCTCGGACTGCGAGCGCATCGGCGCCGCGGCACCGGGCATCTGGCGGGGCCAGCCCGCCGCTTGGGTGCAACCCGAAACCGGCTACCTGAGCCGAAACGTCGACTCCCTCGAAATGCGGATGAGCTGCGGATTCACCATCGACGGCGAACTCTTCGATCCCGAGAACGACTCGACCGTCTGCGTCAGCGCGAACGACTCCGTCCGCTTCGCCCGTACCTGATTCCTTGGCTCCCGACGCGCCCGAGCCCCGCCTCGATGCGCTTTTGGCGCGCGAACACCAGAAACCCGCTTCGCCTGCCGTGCGGACGCTCGTCGACGCGATCCGCGACCGCCACCCGGGTGCCGTCGTCGGCATTCTCTTCTACGGGTCCTGCCTGCGGCGCAATGTCGACGAGGGCGTGCACGATTTCTATGTGCTGGTGGATTCCTACCGGGGCGCCTACACGAAGGCGCGGCTTCGCATCCTGAACCAGTGGCTTCCGCCGAACGTTTTCTACGTGGAGTCGGAGGACGAGGCCGGCGTGCAGCGCGCAAAGTACGCGGTCATCAGCGTCGACGACTTCGAGCGGATGACGCGACCCGGCTGCCTCCACCCCTACATCTGGGCGCGCTTCGCCCAGCCTTCGCTGTTGGTCTACAGCCGCGATGCCGACAGCCGACAGCGCATCCTCGGGACGCTCGCCCAGGCGATCAAGACGTTGGTCCAGAGGCTCGGTGTCTTTCTGCCCGCCCGCGGATCGACCCAGCGCTACTCGATGGCCGCCCTCTGGCAGGAGGCATTTCGCCGGACCTACGCCACCGAGTTGCGGGGGGAACATCCCGAGACCATCGCTCGGCTCTACGAGGCCGACGCCGTGCGCTACGACGCGATGGCGACCGCGGCGCTCCTCGAACTGGCGACGGACGGTTTCCTCGAAAACGTCGATGTCCGCGGCAACGCCGTCGAGACCCGAATGACGAGCCGCG
>CAJXIC010000098.1 GCA_913054385.1 uncultured Pseudomonadota bacterium | reverse complement strand
CTTAATCCACTCGATCCACTCCGCCACGGCAACGCGCTCGCCGTCCGCTACCCGATTCCCCGATCCCATGGAGGCCGCCGCTCCGCCTAGGACCCGGAATCGGGTTCCGACTCGATCACGAGGTCGCGTCCCAACCCCGCCTCCGGCGCCAGGCGCACCCACACCCCATCGGGCTCGAGCATGGGATCGCCTTCGCGCTCGACCGAGCGCAGGATCACGAGTTCGCCGCGATGGCCTGGACTCTTCACCAGCACCGTGTGATCCCGGTCGCTGCGCAGCTTCACCTCTTCGATGTCGCTTTCGAGAGGCTTCCCGTCGAGGTAGACCGCCGCGTTCGAAGGGTGCACGCGCACGGGAACCCACTGGTGAGGGACACACGCTGTGGTCGTGAGGCCCAGCAACCCCAACCCGGTGAGCGCCGCGATGGCTCGCATGGCGCGAGGGTAGCGCTTTCGCCCTCGAGGGCGTGGCCAGTCAACAGGGCGACCGATACCATGGCGCCGCCCGGCAGCTTCCTGCCGACGATGGGTCGCGCCGGTCGCCCGCCGATCCCGCCCGCCGCGTTGCCCCGGTGAGCGATCAATTCACTCCCCAAAATTCCGCGAGGCACCCGCACGTGAAGCCCAGCCTAAAACCCACGCGCCCCGAATTTTCGTCGGGGCCGTGCGTGAAACGACCCGGATGGACCCCGGACGCCCTTGCGGGTGCGCTGCTGGGACGCTCCCACCGCACCCCGGCCGCCGTAGAGCGGATCCAGGCGGTGCTCGACACCAGCCGTGAACTGCTCGGCATGCCCTCGGACTACCGCCTGGCCCTGGTGCCCGGTTCGGGCACGGGTGCCTTCGAGTGCGCGCTCTGGTCCCTGCTCGGATCGCGCGGCGTCGACGTCCTCGCCTGGGAGAGCTTTGGGCGCGGCTGGGCCACGGATGTCGAGAAACAACTCGCGATCCCCGGGGCCCGGACCCTCGAGGCCGACTACGGCGAACTGCCGGACCTTGGCGCGGTCGATTTTGCGCGCGACGTGGTCTTTACCTGGAACGGCACCACCTCTGGCGTCTGCGTTCCCGACGCCGACTGGATCCCCAACGACCGCGAGGGCCTGACGCTGTGCGACGCCACCTCGGCGGTGTTCGCGATGGAACTCGATTGGTCCAAGCTCGATGTCGTGACCTGGTCCTGGCAGAAGGCGCTCGGCGGCGAAGGCGCCCACGGGATGCTGGCGCTGTCGCCCCGTGCGGTCGAACGCCTGGAGGCCGAGCCGCCGCCGCGGGGGCTCCCGAAGATCTTCCGCCTGACTTCGAAGGGTCGCCTCGCCGAGGGCCCTTTCCGCGGCCAGACGATCAACACCCCCTCGATGCTCTGCGTCGAGGATTCCCTCGACGCCTTGAACTGGGCCAAGGGTATCGGCGGCCACAGCGAACTGGTCGCACGCTCCCGGCGAAATCTGGAAGCGGTGGCCGGCTGGGTCGAAGACAGCCCCTGGGTGCGCTTCCTGGCACGCGATCCCCGCACTCGCTCGTCGACCTCGATCTGTCTCGCCTTCGAGGAAGCCGGCGAAGACGCCGCCGGCCGAGCGAAGGCGATGCCCGCACGACTCGCCGAAGAAGGCGCGGCCTACGACGTCGGCCCCTATCGCGACGCACCGCCGGGGCTGCGGATCTGGGGCGGATCGACGGTCGAAACCACGGACATCGAAGCCCTGCTCCCGTGGCTCGACTGGGCCTACGAAGAGACCGCCCCGGACTGATCACCGCGCCCGGCGGCGAACCCGACGCCGGCGGCCGCATCGCGTGCCGCCTTTTGCGCTGCCAGGGCGAATCCGTTTTACTCTTCTTGCAATCGCGGGTTGGCTGGATCCCCACCGAAACGGCGGGGCCAGCGACTGCGAGGGTGACTCCGAGCCCTGGATCGACGGGGAATCGTGACTCCGCTCTTCTGGATCTGGATCGCCCCCCTGCTTTGGGCACTCGCCCGATGCGGGCACCAACTCGCTCGCGAGGGCGAACTGCGCTTGCTCCCGGGGATCGGCCTGCTCCTCGCTCTCGGCCTGACCAGCGCTTTCTGGGCGCCCACGGGTCCCCTTGACCCGCTGCTCCTCCTGGGGACCGGGCAGTTGGAAGAAGCCTTGGCGGGGCTCGCCGCAAATAGCCTCGCCGCCGTTTCGGTGGCGGCCCATGGCCGCAGCCTGCGCGAGCGCAACCGCGCCGAACGCCGCCTCGCCCGGGACCTCGACGCCCTTCGCGACCTCGCCGAGGCCACTCTCAAGCCTGGGACCCATCTCGAACGCGACCTCGAAGGCCTGCTCCGCATCGGTTGTCGCGCCCTCGCCTGCGATGTCGGGCTGCTGGCGCGAATCGACGGAGCCCACTGGGAACTGCGCGCGGCCAGTGGAACGATCGACCTCGAGCCCGGGGATCGCCTCCCCCTCGCCGCGACCTTCTGCGCGGCGGCGCTGCGCGAACCCGGCATCGCGAGTTGGAACGCGCGGCGCCCGGCACCTCCGGGAAACGATTTCGATTTCGACCGCTGCCTGTCCCTCGCAATCCGCTCGGGAGACGAAGCCGTCGGCAGCCTCTGTTTTGGGCGCCGGGGGCGCGGGGCGGCGGCCTTCTCGGCCACGGAAATGGGCAGCCTGGGCCTCGTTGCTCAGGCCATCACCACGCGCTGGCTCGGCGACGCCGAGGGCCCGAGAGTGTCTTCGCATCCCGTCGCCTCGGAGATCCCGGTCGGAATCAGCCAGCCCGAGCCGCTCGCCCCCACCCTGGTGGCCCTGGATGCCGAGGTGCGAAAACACGAGTCGACGCTGCGCGCCGAGCTTCCGAACGCATGCCACCTGAGCCTCCAACTCGATGACGAAGGCGCCATCCTGGAGATTCGCCCTGCAACCTTCGCCACCGTGCTCTTTACCATGGTGCGCCAGGCCGGCGAAAGAATGGACTGCGGGGTCCTGACGATCGAATCGTCGCAAATCGAGGCGGAGACCGAGGATGCGCCCGTCTCTCATTTCGCAACGCTCTCAGTCCACGCGCCGGCCGACGCCCCGAATGCGTTGGAACTCGAGGCGATCCTGGGTGCTCACCCCGGTCTGCACCCGGAAACTCCTTCCTTCGAAGAATTGCGCGACGCACTCAAGGCCCATGGGGGCGATCTCTCGATCCACTCCGCGAAGGGCGTCGGGGTGACCCTGACCGCCTTCTTTCCCCTGGCGCAAGACCCATTGGCAAAGCCAGACGAATCGCCGGATCGAGAGGGATGAGCCTCCGCCGGGTGCAGGCCGCCACGGCCGAGTTGCGCGATGCCGTCGACCGACTGCGCTTCGGCGCCCCCGTGAGCCACGTCTACAACCCGCTCGACTACGCGCGCCGATCGCACGCGGCCTACCTGCGCCGCTTCGCGGCCACCCCCGCCCGGGTGCTCTTCCTCGGGATGAATCCGGGGCCCTGGGGGATGGCCCAGACCGGGATCCCCTTCGGCGAGGTCGCGCTGGTACGCGATTGGATGGGAATCGAGGCGCGCGTCGACCGCCCCCAGCACGAGCATCCCCGGCGCCCGATCGAAGGCTTCGCCTGCACCCGCAGCGAGGTCAGCGGCGCGCGACTCTGGGGGGCGATCAAGCAACAATGGAAGAGTCCCGAGGCGTTCTTCGATCGGCATTTCGTCGGAAACTATTGCCCGCTGGTCTTCATGGAAGACGGGGGTCGCAATCGCACGCCGGAGAAACTCCCGGCCTTTGAGCGAGAACCCCTCTTCGCGCACTGCGACCGCTACCTGCAGCGCCTCGTCCGCGCCCTCGAAGTCGAGTGGGTCGTCGGCATCGGGGCCTTTGCCGAGCGCCGGGCACGCGAGGCCCTTCTCGAATTCGATCTCGAGATCGGGGTCGTCCTGCACCCCAGCCCGGCCAATCCACGCGCGAATCGCGGCTGGGAGCGCGAGGCGCGCCAGCAACTCGTCGCCCTGGGCCTCTGCCGCTAGCGCCGAACCCCGAACGGAAGCAGGGACGTTGTTGCTTTGTTGTCTTTGCGCTCTGCCGGGTGGCGCTGCGGGTGCCGGGCCCGCCGCAAAGGCAACAAAGCAACAACGTCCCTGGTTCCCCCGCTGGTTCCCTGGTTCCCCCGCCCGGTTTCCCGACCGTCGCCGCTGCGCGGGAGGAGGCGGGGGGGACGCGGTCGCGTTACTCTCGGCGCCCAGAAAACGCTCTCGCCCATCCGCATTCCAGGATTGGACGGGACGCTTCCAAGGAAGTCGGCGCATGACTCAAAGAACAAAGCTCTCGAAAACCATCCTTGCGGCATTGGGCTGCCTGCTGGTGGCCACGGCCTGCGGCGCGGAAGACCCGTCGTCTGCCGGGAGCCAAAGCGACGGAGGAAAGAAACTCGTGGGAGAAGCGGCCATCGATGCGTTCATCGCGGAGCAGGGGATCGACACCAGCGCTTCCAATTGGAAGACGAACCTACCGAAGCCGCCAAAGGTTTCGTTCGAACCCGGCCAAAAGATCTACTGGATGCTCAAGACCAACAAGGGAAACATCAAGGTCGAATTGATGCCCGACGTCGCTCCCATGCACGTCACCAGCACGGTCTACCTCACGAAGCTTGGCTTCTACGACGAGACCGTCTTCCACCGCGTGATCTCGGGTTTCATGGCCCAGGGCGGCGACCCGCTGGGAAGCGGCCGCGGGGGCCCCGGCTACAAATACCGCGGCGAGTTCGACTCGAAGGTCAAGCACGACCGCCCGGGTCTGCTCAGCATGGCGAACGCGGGACCGGGCACCGACGGCAGCCAGTTCTTCCTGACCTTCGTACCGACCCCGCACCTCGATGGAAAGCACACGATCTTCGGCGCGGTCGTCGAGGGCATGGGCACGGTGAAAACCCTCGAAGCCGCCGGTTCCCGCAGCGGTCGGACCAGCGAGCCGCTTCAGATCGATTCGGCCCAGATCCTCTTCGAGTAGCGTCGCGGCCGAGTGACCTCGATGGCAGCGCGCAGACCGGCCCGCGGATACGCGTCGCTCGTGCGGGGCATCGCGGCGGGTGGACTCGCCATCGCAGTGCTGCTCGCGGGCCTTGCAGCGACTGGCGACGAGCGCGGACTCCCCGCGGACTGGCAGGGCTTCGAGTCCACGACCGGGCGCTTCCGGGCGATGTTCCCAGGGGTTCCGGTCGAATCCTCCAATTCCCACCGAACCCTGGTCGGTCGTCTCACCGGGTACCGCTATGAAGTCGATCGGGGGGAGACCTTCTTTATGATCGAAACCCGGGATCTCCCCACGATGGCGCGTTTCTTCTTGCCGAAGGCAAGCCTGGTGGAGAAAGCCGCCGATGGCCTGCTCGAACACGCCGCCGGCGCAGTCCTCGAGAACACCGCCGGCAAGCGCGGGGCCTTTGAATCCCGCGCGATTCGCTACCGCGCCCCCGGCGAGGCCACGTCGATGCGCCTCGCCCTGGTGGTGCTGGTGGAGAAAAGGCTCTACCTGGTCATCGCCGGAGGCCCCGACACGCCTGCCTTCGCCGCACTCGCGGCGGATTTCATCGGCAGCTTCGACTACTGGCAGTGAGCCCGGCTGCTAGAGGTGGATCTTCGGCCCCATCGGATCCTGGCCCGGCAGCACGATTCGGGAAGCCTCCTGGCGCTGAATCTCCCGGGCTTCTTCGATCAACTTCTCCACCGCCTGGTTGATCGCTTCGGGAAACTTCTCGATCGCCTCGGCGAGATTCACAGCCTCGATCGGCGCGGAGACCGGCAGCAGCCCGCGGGCCGACATCAGATGTGTCTCGCCCACGAAGCGAACCAGCCGCGAAACATCGTCCCCGCCATCGACGGTGACCGGCGTCAGGCGGCGCAGGGTCGCAATGCGAAGATCGCTGAAGGTTTCCTCGCGGTAGAGGTTCTCGGCGTCAACGACGATCTCGGCCATGGGTCGTTCAGCTTCGGACACGCGGACCTCCTCGCGAAAAAATCCCGGCTGGACGCCGAGGGCCCAGGAGGATACCACGCCTCCCCGGCAGCAACCGACGCCGCGCGCGCGGGCCTTGAATAACCCCGTCGCTTTACCGGTCCCGGTCTTCGTGGGATACTTCCGCCATGACGGCTGCGAGCCCTCGCTCGGATCGCTGGCTCTGGGGTCCGGGGTGGGATCTCCTCCTCGGCTGCGGGCTTCTCTATGCCGGAATCTTCCTGCTGATGCTGGTGGCGGGCCCCCCGATTCGCGCCTACCAGGCTCTCTACGTCTTTCCGATCCTGATCCTCTTGATCAGTACCCCGCACTACGGGGCCACCCTGGTCCGGGTCTACGAGCAACGCAGTGAGCGGCGCCGCTACACCCTCTTTGCGGTCTGGGGTTCGCTGGCGGTGTTGGGGCTCTTTCTCGCAAGCCTCGCACTCCCGCTCGTCGCGTCGGCGATGGTGACCGTCTTTCTCACCTGGAGCCCCTATCACTACACGGGGCAGAACTACGGCATCGCGAGCCTCTTCCTGCGCAGACGCGACGTCACGATTCCGGATTCGCTGCGCCGGGTTTTCAAGGCCTCGTTCCTGCTCGCCTACGCCTTGACCTTCATCGGGCTCAACATCGAGGACGGCAACCCGGTATCGACTCCGCGCGGCATCTCGACCGCCGGCGTGCAATTCCTCTCGCTCGGACTTCCCTACTGGAGCTTCGCCCCGGTCCTCGCCGTCTACCTCGCAACCTCGGCGGCCGCCCTTTTGGGCCTGCGCCGGCTCGCTCCGTGGCGCGATCTGGGTCCTGCCCTCGCGCTGATGCTTTCCCAGGCGCTGTGGTTCGCACTGCCGCTCACGATGATGCACTACGGCTGGCTGCCCGGCATCGAAGCGCTGGGCATCGAGTACCGCGCCTACTACTTCATCTGGGTCGGGTTGGCCCACGGCATCCAGTACCTGTGGATCACCTCGTACTTCGCGAAATCCGCGCAGGCGTGGTCGGGCATGCGGGGCTACTGGGGGAAAACGCTCCTCGCCGGCGTGTCGGTCTGGGCGCTCCCAGTGCTGCTGCTCGCCCCGATCGGGCTCGGCGGTCTCGTTTCGGTGGCGGACTACGCCCAGCATTCCGCCGGGAGCTTCGGCTTGATCATCGCGTCGGGCGTCAACATCCACCACTTCATGCTCGATGGCGTGATCTGGCGCCTGCGAAACAACCGCATTGCATCGATCCTGCTTCGCCAGGAAGACCCCGAGGCGTCGCCCGAAGACCGCAACACCGCCCGCCGCCGCTGGCCCCCCCGCCT
>CAJXIC010000097.1 GCA_913054385.1 uncultured Pseudomonadota bacterium | reverse complement strand
GGCACCGCAACGTGATTTCTCCGCGGAGAAGGCCGAGAACCTGCTCGCCGCCTACATGAAGACGATCGCCGCCAAGCGAAATCGAAACGTCGAGTGGGTCGTCGATGCGGTTCGGAACTCGGTGGCGATCGGTGAAACCGAAGCGCTCGAACTGGGTGTGATCGACCTGATCGCCAACGACCGCCGCACGCTCTTTGAAAAGAGCGAGGGGATGACGGTCGAGCTAGGTAGTGGCCGGGAGGTAACGCTCCACCTGGTGGGCGCCCGCGTCGAGAGCGTGGAAATGTCGATGGTCCAGGCGGTCTTCAACTTCTTGGCCGATCCGAATGTCGCGGTGGTCCTCTTCCTCGCCGGGCTGCTCGGCATCTACATCGAGGCCAACAATCCGGGCTTGCTGGTGCCCGGGGCGGCGGGCGCCCTGTGCCTGATTTTGGCGGCGATCGCCTTCCAGATCCTGCCCTTCTCGTGGGTCGGGCTGCTGCTCGTGATGCTGGGAATCGGGCTCTTCGTGGCGGAACTCTTCGTGGCTTCCTTTGGGCTGCTCTTCGCTCTCGGGGTGGCTTGCTTGCTCCTCGGGGGCAGCATGGTCTTTGATCGCCCGGACCTGAGTGACCTCGGCGTCTCGTTCTGGAGCGTCCTGGTGCCTGCGGTCGTCGGCATGGCGGCCTTTGCCGGGGGGATCATCATCGCCGTGGGGCGGAGCCTTCGGATGCCGGGGCAGGCCGGTGTCGACGACCTTCTCGGGGCGGTGGGGGTCGCGAGCGGAGCGATCGACCGGGACGGCCGGATCTTCATCCGGGGCGAGTATTGGAACGTCGACTCCGAGGCACCGGTGCCGGATAGGGGGCGGGTCGAGGTGGTCGCGGTCGAGGGGCTCAGGCTCCGGGTCCGACCACTTGCTTCTTCGTAACGCGGACGCGAATCTCCCGGCATGGCGCCACCGCCACACCGGCGGCGGACGGAACGACCGCATGGCGTGCCGATTGAACGGCCGGAAGGATCTTTCATGCTGACATTTCCCTTGATTGCAATCGGCGTACTCGCGCTCTTGATGCTGGCGGGGTTTCGCGTGCTGGCCGAATACGAACGCGGCGTGATCTTTCGCCTGGGTCGCTTCAATGGCGTAAAGGGTGCGGGTCTGAAGTGGATCATCCCGCTGGTCGACCGGATGGTGCGCGTGGGTCTGCGCGAAATCGTGATGGACGTGCCTTCCCAGGAGGTCATCACCCGCGACAACGTTTCGGTGAAGGTCAATGCCGTGCTCTACTTCCGGGTGCTGCATCCGGAAAAGGCGATCATCCAGGTGGAGAACTACCTCTACGGCACTTCGCAGCTGGCGCAGACGACCCTGCGGTCGGTGTGCGGGCAGGCGGAACTCGACGACCTGCTGGCCGAGCGCGACCGGATCAACCAGCAGTTGCAGGAGATCATCGATCTGCAGACCGAGCCGTGGGGCGTGAAGGTTCGCTCGGTCGAGGTGAAGCAGATCGATCTGCCGGTGGACATGCAGCGGGCGATGGCGAAGCAGGCCGAAGCCGAGCGCGAGAAGCGTTCGAAGGTGATCCACGCCCAGGGGGAACTGCTCGCCGCCCAGGGCCTCGCCGACGCCTCGGAGATCCTGCAAACCCAGCCGGCGGCGCTGCAGCTGCGTTATCTCCAGACGCTCTCCGAGATCGCCACCGAGAATTCGTCGACCACGATCTTCCCGATTCCCATCGACCTGCTGCGCCCCTTCTACGAGAACGCCCGTGATGCCAGCAAATCGAGCGATCGCGAGGGCTGATGGCGAGCGACCCCACGGACGAGGGCCAGACCACGGACGACCGGATCCGCCGGGGTGCGGGGAGGCTGCTTGCGCGCGGCGCGGCGGGTCTCTTCGGGGTGGTGGGGCTAGTTGGTTATGCCTATTTCGGTTTCTACGAACTGAAGCCCGGAGAGGCGGCGGTCATCCTGGAGCTGGGGCGCTACGAGCAGACGGTCGAGACCCCCGGCCTGCACTGGCATTGGCCACCGCCCTTCGCCAGCGACGACATCGTCGACGTTTCGCGGGTGCGGCGGGCCGAGTTCGGCTTTCCCTCCGACGGGGCCCCGAGTGCCACCCAGCGCCTCGAGGGCACCGTGCAGACCCGCGACAACAACATCGTCGAGTTGCATTTCGTCGTGCAGTACCGGGTCAAGAACGCCTTTTTCGACCGTTATCGAATCGCGGACCCGACCCAGACCCTGCGCGATGCCGCCCAGGCCGCGATCCGCGAGGTGATCGGCCGTACCAGCATCGACGCCGTGCTGACCGAACAGCGGGGGATCGTGCAGTCGGAGACCCGCGAGCAACTCCAGGGCCTGCTCGACGCTTACCAATCGGGCTTGCGCATCGACAGTGTCGAATTGAAGGAGGTCGAGCCACCGGCCGCGGTGCGCTCCGCCTTCGACGACGTGATTTCCGCGGCCCAGGACCGCACGCGCAAGATCAACGAAGCCGAGGGCTATGCGAATGAGGTGTTGCCCCAGGGGCGCGCCGTCGCCGCCGAGCGCAAGGCCAGTGCTTCGGCCTATGCCGAGACCACGGTGGCCGAGGCCGAAGGCCAGGCCGGTCGCTTCCGTGCCCTGGCCGCTGAGTATCGCAGGGCACCGGAAGTCACTTCGCGGCGGCTCTACCTCGAGACGGTGGAGGCCGTTTTTGCGCGGGCCGAGAAGGTCATCATCGAGCCCGGAGCCGCGCAGCTGCTGCCGCTGCTGCAGCTGGGAAGGGCGGGGAGCCCGGCGGCGGGGCCCCCCCGGCCGGATGCGGCCGTGGGAGTTTCGGGCCAATGAGGCGGCTCATCGGGCTCGCGCTGGCCGCTCTGATGCTGGCGCTCGCGCTGGTGGCACTCGGTTCGGTTGGGATCGGTCCCGTGGTGATCACCCGCGAAGGCGAGCAGAAACTGGTGCTCTTTCTGAGTAGCCCCTACGCCTCGCTGGTGCAGCCGGGGCTGTCGCTGCGACCGCCGATTCCGGTCATCACCACCGTGCTCACCTTCGATGCGCGGCTTTTGTACCTGAACACGCCATCGAGCAAGATCCAGACCCGCGACCAGGAGCGGATCGTGATCGACAACTACGTGATGTGGCGCATCAGCGACCCGCTGCGCTTCTACAAGTCGTTCAAGGGAGTGGTTTCCGAAGCCGAATCGAGGATCGCGGACGTGGTCAGCGCGGATGTACGCGAGGTGATCGGGAAGCACACCCTGGACGAGGTGCTCTCGGATTCGCGGCTCGCGCTGATGGAGGAGATCACCGAGGAGTCCGCGAAGTTCCTGGCGGACCGCGGCATCGCGATCCAGGACGTTCGGATCAACCGCACCGAACTGCCGGAAGCGACGATCCAGAATGTCTACGCGCGGATGCGGACCGAGCGCGAGCGCCTGGCCCGCAAGTACCGGGCGGAGGGCGACGAGCAGGGGCGTCGGGTGCGCGCCGAGGCGGATCGCCAGTCCAGTGTGATCGTCGCCGAAGCCGAGCGTGATGCGGAACTCGTGCGCGGCGAGGGCGACGCGAAGGCGGCGGCAATTTTCGCCCGGGCCTACCAGCCCTTTGCGGCGTTCTACGATTTCTGGCGGAGCCTCCAGGCCTACCGCACCGCCTTCGAATCCGGCACCACGCTGGTGCTCTCGCCGGATGAGGGGTTCCTTCGTTACCTCGATGCCGACGCGATCCCGGGCCGGCGCGAAGCACCGACCAGCGCTAGCGGCGAACCCGAAGCAGCACGCTGAGCGCCGCCGCCGTGGCGGCGCCGAGCCCGAGCCAGAGGCTCGCAGCCGGCAGTGCTCCGGCGACCACCAGGATCTCGAGCGCCGCCCGCAAGCCGTAAAAGAACGCCAGGACCGTGATGCCTTCGAGGGCGGCGCGCCCGAGGCTGCGACCATCGCCTACGCGCAGTCCGAAGCCCGCACCGAGGAGCGCCAGCAGGACGATCGTCGCGGGCTGGGCCAGCCGCAGGTGGAGTTCCGCGCGCAGGCGGTAGTCGGGTTGTTCGTTGCGAGGGTGGGAGAGGGCGAGGAACAGGTCGGCCAGCGACAGGGCCGCGGGGGTCGATGCCAGCAGCGCGTCCCCCGCGCGCGGGCCCAGGTCGATCTCGAGCGTCGCGGGGCTGTCGACCCGGGGAGGGGAGAAGGGGTTCTCGGGCGAAATCGCGATGCGGGTGACTTCCTCCAGGCGAAAGCGCGAGCCCTCGAGCGGGATGGCCCGCGCCGCTCGCACCCGGCGCAGCAGTCGACCACTCGGGCCGCGTTCGAAAATCTCGATGCCGTGGACGAGATTGCGCTCGGGGTCGACACGGCCGAGGTGGTAGATGCGTCCGCCGTGCTCGATCCAGCGGCCTCCCCGGACGAACTCGACGTCGCGGCTGGCTTCGAGGAGCGAGGCTCGCTGGCTCGCGACCCCCCAGCTTTCGTCGACGAAACCGGCGGCAAGCGCGACGCCCACGGCCGCTGCCAGGACCGGGCCCGCGCTGCGCAGCAGACCGAGGCCGCCACTTTTCATCGCGAGGATTTCCGAACGCTGCGCGGCGAGGCCCAGGCACAGGAAAGCCGCGGCGAAGACGGCGACCGGGACGATGGCCTTCCAATAATAGGAAGGAATTCGCAGGAAGAGGTAGCGTAGGGCTCCGGCGAGACCGCTTCCGGATCGAAGCATGTCGTCGAGGTTCAGGAGCGTTTCGATCGCCGCGATGGCGAGGATCGATCCCACGAGGATCGCGCCGAAAAGTCCCAGGAAACGCGCGACGAAATGGCGCGAATAGATCCGCACGACGGGAGCCTAGCATTGGAGTGGATCCACGGATCGAAGGACCTGGGGCGACGGCTAGTGGATCCGGTCGTCACCATCGGAAATTTCGATGGCGTGCATCGCGGGCACCGGGCGATCATGGATACGGTTCTCGAGCGCGCCCGCCAACTCGGCGGCGAATCCGTGGTCTACACCTTCGAGCCGCATCCCAGGGCGGTCCTCCAGCCCGATCGCGCGCCGCGCATGTTGATGACCCTGGATCAGAAACTCGAGTCTCTCGATTCGCTCGGGGTGGACGTGGTGGTCGTAGAGACCTTCGACGCCGCTTTCGCGAAGACTTCCCCCGAGACCTTCGTTCGATCCTTTCTCCACGAGCGATTGCGGCCGCGCGAAGTCTACGTCGGGTACGATTTTCACTATGGACGCGACCGCGAGGGCTCGATGCGTCTGCTCACCGAGACCGGCCCGCAGCTGGGGTTCTCGGTGACGATCGTTCCCGAGGTCACGGTGGACGGGCGCGACGTCAACTCGACGCGGATTCGCGAGTTGATCGAGGCCGGGAAGGTGGAAGATTCGAAGGTTCTGCTCGGGCACACCTTTGCAGTGCGGGGGCAGGTGGTGCGCGGGGACGAGCGCGGCCGGACCCTCGGTTTCCCCACGGCGAATCTCGACTCCCCGAATGAGACGCTGCCCGCAGCCGGGGTCTATGCCGGCTGGGCCCGGGTGCTCGATCAAGAGGGCCGGGCGCTCGGCGCACAGCCCGCGGTGGCGAACATCGGTGTCCGCCCGACCTTTCACCGCCGAGGGGGCCTGGTGATCGAGGTGCACCTGCTCGATTTTGAAGGCGATCTCTACGGCCGTCCCCTCGAGTTCGCCTTCGAGAGTCGCCTCCGTGCCGAACAGCGCTTTTCTGGGGTGGAGGCGCTGAAGGCGCAGATCGCCCGCGATCGGGACGAAGCGCGGCGACGGCTTCTTCCCGACTGAGGAGTGGTTTGCGGCCCCCGCAGGGCCCCCCGCCAGGGCATCGACGCTCCTCGCGCCCGATCTCTCCCGGTAAAGATCAGCCCCCACACCGCCGATGAAGCAGGAGACCTGCATCCCTGTCGCGACTGCGTGGGCGATGGAGGCCGGGTTGTATGCATGACCGCCTGCAGCCCCGGGGACCGATCCCCTTTGGAGAGGAGCACCGGGTGGACGAACGCATCGGGGAGCTGCTCGTACGCGAGAACCGGCTCTCGGCGGAACAACTCGGCCACGCCCAGCGCGAAGCCCGGGCCAAGGGCGTTCGGCTCGGTGCGCAGATCACGCAGCTCGGTTATCTCGACGAGTCCGAACTCACGGACTTCATCGCCCGGGAGTACGGGGTTCCCTCGATCGAACTCGAAGCCTTCGAGATCGACCCGGAGATCCTGAAGCTCGTTCCCGAGCGCCTGGCACGGAAGCACAACGTGGTTCCGGTGAACCGCGCGGGCTCGACCCTGATTCTCGCGACCGCCGATCCGTCGGACATGTTCGCGCTCGACGACATCAAGTTCCTGACCGGGTACAACATCCAAGCGGTCGTAGCGTCCGAGGAATCTATCGCGCGCTTCCTCGAGCAGGCCTACGAGGATGATGGCGAGCTGGCCGAGGTGATGGCCGGGTTCGATGATTCGGAAATCGATGTCGTCCACGACGAGGAGCAGATCGACTCCGACGCTCTCAAGGGTCAGGCCGAGGAGGCGCCGGTCGTCAAGTTGGTGAACCTGATTCTGACCGACGCGATCCGAA
This sequence comes from uncultured Pseudomonadota bacterium, assembly GCA_913054385.1. Classification (GTDB taxonomy): domain Bacteria; phylum Myxococcota_A; class UBA9160; order UBA9160; family UBA4427; genus JAYGCV01. Next base: position 757 of record CAJXIC010000097.1, on the reverse strand, counting down.
AGCAGGCCTCGGACATTCACGTCGAGCCCTACGAGAAGAGCTTCCGCGTCCGCTACCGCATCGATGGCGTGCTCTACGAGGTGATGAAGCCCCCGACGAAGCTGCGCAACGCGATCCTGTCCCGCATCAAGATCATGGCGGAACTCGACATCGCCGAACGTCGGCTGCCCCAGGATGGCCGTATCAAGCTGAAGATGGGACGCGGCCGCGAGATGGATTTTCGGGTGTCGGTCCTGCCCACGCTCTTTGGCGAAAAGATCGTCCTGCGGCTGCTGGACAAGTCGAACCTGCAGCTCGACATGACGAAACTCGGCTTCGAAGTCGAGCAACTGCGGACCTTCCAAAAGAGCATCCACCAGCCCTACGGCATGGTGCTCGTCACCGGGCCCACGGGCTCGGGCAAGACCACGACGCTCTACTCGGCCCTATCGGAACTGAACCGCACCAGCGAGAACATCTCGACGGCCGAAGACCCGGTGGAGTTCAATCTCGCGGGGATCAACCAGGTCCAGATGCACGAGGATATCGGGCTCAACTTCGCGGCCGCGCTGCGATCGTTTTTGCGCCAGGACCCGGACATCATCATGGTGGGCGAGATTCGAGACTTCGAGACCGCGGAAATCGCGGTCAAGGCGGCCCTCACGGGCCATATGGTGCTGTCGACGCTGCACACCAACGACGCGCCCTCCACCGTGAACCGACTCCTCAACATGGGGATCGAGCCCTTCCTGGTCGCCTCCTCGGTCAACGCGATCGT
>CAJXIC010000096.1 GCA_913054385.1 uncultured Pseudomonadota bacterium | reverse complement strand
TTTCATCGAGCACCCCGACCAGCTTCGAAAGCTCCAGCAAGAGCCCGGGCTGCTGCCCCGGGCGGTGGAGGAGGTGGTGCGCTGGACATCGCCGATCATCCATTTTGCCCGGACCGCGACGGCCGACACCGAACTCCGCGGTCACGCGATCCGAAAGGGCCAGATCCTGGGCTTGTTCTACGGTTCGGCGAACCGCGACGAGGATGTCTTCGACGACCCCTTCTCGTTTCGGATCGATCGCCACCCGAACCGCCACCTGGGGTTCGGTGTGGGGGAGCACTTCTGCCTCGGCGCGCACATCGCGCGTCTCGAAATGGCGGTGGCCTACAAGCACCTGTTGCCGCGCATCGAGGAGATCGAACTCACCGGCCCGGTCCTGCGCCTGCATTCGGCGCTCGTGGGCGGCGTGAAGAAGCTGCCGATCCGCTACAAGCTCCGGCCAGCCTGATCGAGCGCTAGTAGGTCCCTTTGAGCTTCGCGTGGTTCCAGGAGACGATGCGTTGGGGTCGGATGTGGATGACGTAGCGCTTCGAGGCGGTGCCGTGCATCGATTCGCGGACCTTGGCGGCCTCTTCGGGATCGTTCGGGAGCCCCGTTGCGCCCCCGGCGCGTAACAGCGTATCGATGACCAGGTCGTAGTCGTCCACGATTTCCGCTTCGCCGTAGATCACCACGCCCATCAACTGGGCGTACTCGGTCCCGGTTTCGGCGAGCAGCGTGACCTTCGGATCGCGCTGGATGTTCTTGATCTTCTGGCAGGTGCGATAGGTCGCCTTGCGGATGCTGCCGTCGGCATCGCGCGCGAACCACATGGGCATCGGATGGGGAAACCCGCCTACGCCGTTCGAGACGATGGTGAGCGTCTTTTGTGCATCGATGAAGTCAGCGATCTCGTCGTCGCTCATTCGAATCACGTCGCGTCTCGACATGCGGTCCCCCTGGCCTCGCGTGGCTGCGGGCGAAAGAATCTACCGCAGCTGCCGCAGCAGCGTGGCGAGCCGGGGGTCGCCCGGGTGCTTTGCGGCGAGGGTGCGCGCGGCCTCCAGCGCGGCGACCCGGTCGCCCGTCTGGAGTGCGAGTACTGCGCGCGCGTAGAGGAAATCGGGTTGCGTTGGAGTCAGCGCCAGTGCGGCCTCGAGCAGTGCCGTCGCAGCCCCGATGCGGCCCACGCGCTGGGCCGCCAGGCCCGCGTTGTATTGCACCCGCGGATCCCGCGGCAGCCGATCCGCTGCACGGGCTAGCGCCGCGGCGGTTTCATCTGCCCGCTCGGGGTCGGCGGCCAGCACCAGGCCGAGGGCGTAGCGCAAGCGCCCCTGCTCGGGCTGCCGGCGCAGCCCCTCGCGCAAGGTGGTCTCTGCTTCGGTGCCGGCGCCAGCGGCGTCGAGGAGTTCGGCGAGCAGAAGCCGTGCCACGGGCCAGGCGGGATCGAGCCGGACGGCGCGGGCCGCGAGCGCGCGGGCCCGCTCCAACGCCCCCTGTGTCCGCGCCGCGAGCGCCCGGTTGAGCAGGCTCGTCGGCTGGTCGCCGAGGCTGCGTTCGACTTCTAGAAATTCCTCGAAGCCCTCCACAAGCGGTTGGTTTGACTCGAGAAACGGCGCGCGAACTCTCCCCGGGTCTTGCTGGGCAAGGAGGCGCGCGGCCTCGATGCGAATGGCGGGCAGCGGGTCTTCTAGCCGGGCTTCAAGGAGCGGCTTGCGCACTGCCCGGTCGAGGGCTTCGAGCGCCGAGGTGGCGGCGGTGCGGACCAGGGGGTCGGGATCGTGGAGGCCCCCGGCGACGGCCGCGCCCAACTCGGGATCTCGACGTCTCGCGAGTTCATCGAGTGCCGTCGCGCGCAGGATGGCCGGCGCATCTTCGCTGCGCTGCAGCGCGAGCAGCGCCGCGCCGGCATCGCGGCTCCCGGAGCGCGCCGCGGCGAGGACCGCGGTGGCATGAAAGTCGTTGGGGCGCGTGGGTCCGTACCATTGGACCACGCGATCCCGCGCCCAGGCGGCATCGCGCTCCGTATGGCAGCCGTTGCAGGCGTTGGGAACACCGAAGCGAAGCGTCAGGTCGGGACGCGGGAGGTGGAAGCCGTGGTCCCGCCGGGCGTCGACCTGCATGTAGGTGCGTTCGCGCATGTGGCACTCGACACATTGGGCGGCGAGGGATTCGGGTCGATGATGGTGGTGTGCTTCGGTGTCGTAGAGGCTGGCATCGTGGCACTGGGTGCACAGCGCGTTCCCCTTCGCAATGGGCGCCGTCGTGTGGGGATCGTGGCAGTGGCTGCAGCGCACCCCGGAAGCGGCCATCCGACTCGACAGGAACGACCCAACGACATAGACCTCGTCGCGAATCTGGCCATCGTCGAAGTAGAGCCCCTCGCGCAGGGGTTCGAGCCGGTAGCCGACGTCGAAGCCCACTGCGCCCGAGGGACCGACGTGGCTGCGAGTCCGACGGGAATGGCAGGCGCCGCAGCGCTCGAGTTCCCGGTGCTGAAGTTCCAGGTTGCGGTCTGCGGGCGCAGCCGGTCGGGTGGGGCTGGGCCCAGTCGCGTCGGGTTGGGCAGACATCGCATCGACGTGTTGCCGGCGCGGACCGTGGCAGGCTTCGCAGCCGACCCCGGGCTCGCTCCAGGTACTCGCGTAGCGGTGCCTCTCGGGGTCGAATCCGGTGTCGAATGCCGTGGTGTGGCATTCGATGCACATCGAGTTCGCGTTGTAGGCCGCTCCGGTCCAGTGGAGCCAATCGCCGGGCGCGAGCGACGCCAGCGATACGTCCGGCGGGGGCAGCTCCATCCAGCGTTTTTCGTGGGTGTTCCAGGCGACGGGAAAGGCCTGGAGGCGACCGCCTGGCAACTCGAGGAGGAGTTGCTCGAGGGGATCGGTGCCGATGCCGAAGGCCACCGGGTAGGCCTCTTCGTCGGCGTCCGGGTGCAGGATCACCACCCACGGCCTTTCGCCGCGGCGCTCGAAGCGAACGCGGAAGGCCGTCCCTTCGAAGAGAACATCGTCGAAATCGCCGAGCAGCGCGTTCTCGCCGATGGTGGCCAGTGCGCGCGCGTGGTGCGTCCCCTGCCAGGCGCCATAGGCCTCTGCGTGACAGCCGCGGCAGCTCCCAGAACCGGCGAACCCGGCGGTGGGTGTTGCCCCGTCCGGGAGCGGCGCAGAAGCGTCTTGGCTTCCGCAGCTGAGCAGGAGCCCGCAGGCCAGGGCGGCGAGGGCCGGGGCGAAGCCGGGGGATCCCCCCGGCGCCACGCCGGGTCCGCGCGGCCCGCGCCGGATCTGTCCCCGCTGGACCGAAGGCACGTCCGCTCGCTTGCTCCTACGCCAGTGACTGTGCGGAGGGTAGCAAGATCGCTAGCGTCCCGGCCCATGAGAATGAGATGGGCGGCCGTTGTCGCCGGGGTCGGGTTGTTCTGGCTGCTCGGAAACCCCGCCCGGGCCGAATCGATCGAGGACGGTGGCTCGCCGCCCTGTGACTGCGAAGCAGCAGAAACGCAATCGGGGCCGTGGTCGGGGAGTCTCGCGCTCGGACTGAGCGCGGCCGTCGGGGAGGACAAGATCTTCACCGCCTCGGCAGATTGGAGCAGCGTCTACGACGCGCGCCCGCACCGTTTCGAGGCCGTGTTGAGCGGCTTCTACAGCCTTGAGAACCGCGAAAACAACGTCAACCGACAGTACGGCCGGGCCGAGTACCGAAATTATTTCTCGCCCCGGTGGTACGCCTTCGGTGCGCTCTCGGCCGAGCGGAACCTGCAGCAGGATCTTCAGTTTCGGGTCACGCCGGTCGGCGGACCGGGTTTCCAACTGTTGGATCGCGATCGACCCGAGGCGAAGATCCTGAAGCGGGACAGTGCAAGCCTGCAACTCGGTATTGGGTACCAATACCAACGACTCTCCTCGGGGGGGCAACGCGCAGTCGACCAGGACGCGGTGCTGGAGCTGAGCGGGGACTACGCGATGACCCTCGTTCGCGAGATTACCTGGAGCAGTCGTGTGTCGTACACGCTCCCCCCGACGCAGCCCCGCAACTGGCACGTGCTGGGCGATACCACGCTGAACCTCCCGGTCATCGGAAACCTGGGGGTGCAGGTGCGACTGACTTTCGACTACCTGAATGGTCCCGAGCTGGATTCGGGCGCGGGCGAGAAACTCAGTTTTCTGGGAAGCCTCGGTCTTTCCTATAGCTACTGACGTGCACCGCGGCCTCGCTGGTTTCGAGGGCCCGGTGCTAGGCTGCGGCGGCGCCCGTCGCTTTGCATGGATGGGGAGAGAGGCCGATTGATGCGCTTCACCTACGCCGAATCGATGTGTGACCCCGCCCAGTACGCGCCCCTCGCCCGGGCGGCGGAGGCCGCGGGATGGGATTCGTTTACGATCCCGGACAGCCTCTGCTACCCCGAACACTCGGATTCGAAGTACCCGTACACGCCCGACGGCAACCGCGAATTTCTCGAGGGGAAGCCCTTCATCGAGCCCTTTGTGCTGGTGCCGACCCTCGCCGCGGTCACCGAGCGCATTCGTTTCACGACCTTCGTAGTGAAACTCGCGGTGCGCAACCCAGTGCTGGTGGCGAAGCAGGCGACGTCGATCGCCGTACTCAGTGGCAACCGCTTCGGCTTCGGTGTCGGCCTGAGCCCGTGGCCCGAAGATTTCGAGGTCTGCGAGCAGCCGTGGAAGGCCCGCGGCGCGCGTATGGACGAGATGATCGCGATCATTCGTGGCCTATCGACCGGCGAATACTTTTCCTTCAAGGGCGAGCACTACGACCTGCGCAGCATCAAGATTGCGCCGACGCCGACCGAGCCGTTGCCGATCCTGATTGGTGGGCACTCCGATCGTGCGCTGCGCCGCGCGGCCGTGCTCGGGGACGGCTGGATGCACGCCGGCGGCGACAAAGCAGAACTCTCTTCGTATCTCGACCGGCTGGGCGCTCTGCGCCGCGAGGCCGGGCGCGAGAAGGAGCCCTTCGAGGTTCACGTGATCTCGATGGACGCCTATACACCCGACGGCGTGAAGCGCCTCGAAGATCTGGGCGTCACCGACGCCATCGTGGGGTTCCGCAACGCCTACGTGCCCGACACGCAGACCCTCGAGCACAAAATTGCGGCCCTCGAGAATTTTGCAGACACGGTGATCGCAAAAGTTCGGTAGATCCGGTCGGTCCTTCTTCCGCAGTGCGGCACGGCTCAGCGGGAAGGACGGGAAGGGCGCATGGATCGATTTATCGTGGGTTCCGGGCGCTGCGGCTCGACGCTGCTGTCGCGGATGCTGGGGTGCCACCCGGGCGTCCTCGACATTTCCGAGTTCTTCAACGGCCTCGATATGCAGCGCCGCTTCGCGCGGGTGCCGATCTCGGGTGGCGAGTATGCAGCGATGGTGGGGGCCGAGCAGCCGATGGTGAACGCCGTGCTGCGCCGCGGCTACCCGGTGAGCGAGGTGGTCTATCCCTTCGACGCTTCTGCCTCCCGCTATCGGCGGGGCGATGCGGTTCCCTGGCTGCTGATTACGCTGCTGCCGCGACTCAGCGCAACCCCCGACGCGCTCTACGACGCCCTCCTCGAAGCCGTCCGCGGCTTTCCGGAACAGACCGCCGCGGCGCACGCGCGCTCGCTCTTCGCCTGGCTGGGAGCCGAGCTCGGGGGGCGCGACCTCTGGATCGAGCGCTCGGGTTCGTCGATCCATTATTTCCCGGCGCTGCAGGCGTGTTTTCCCGAAGCGCGCTTCTTGCACCTGCACCGAGAGGGCGTCGAGGTCGCACTCTCGATGCGCGAACACCACGCCTACCGGCTCCCCATCTCGATGCTCTACGACGCGCCCCTGGATGACGGGATGCGCGTCTCGGATGGGGGCGCCATCGACATCGCCGGTGAACCCCTGGCTGATGACCCGATCTCGCGGATCCTCGAATCGCGTCCGCCTCCCGAGCTCTTTGGTCGCTACTGGGCCGACCAGATCGCCGCGGGCGTGCCGGCGCTGGCGGACCTGCCGGAAGACCGGCTGCAGACGCTGTCCTTCGAGGCGCTGGTACGCGACCCGCGCCCGCAACTCGAGGCGATCGCCGATTTCTTCTCGCTCCCGGCGAGTGATGCCGACTGGATCGCTGACGCCGGCGACCTGGTTCGTGGCGTCCCACCGACGCGTCTTGGGGCACTGCCCGAGGCGGAGGCGGCGGCGCTGGTCGAGGCCTGTCGCGGCTCCCAGGCGCTGCTCGAGTCATAGCGTCCCTGCGGGGTGGCTGGTGGCGGCAGGTGTTTCCGGCCGCTTGCGGGCCAACCGGGGCTCGCCTGCGTGGGGGCCTCCCCCGACGTGCGGATTCCCCCGCAAACCGTCGAATTCCCTCCCTTCTGGCGTTCAGTTTGCGCTTCGGAATTCCGATCAGGGGGGAGCCGAAGTGCCCTTCCGCGAGGGCGCGGGGCCGCCTTCGGATCGGCCTAGTGGGGCCGGAAAGGCAGCATTCGAATGGAACGCGCGCGCGCCGGAGTCACCTTGATCGAGTTCATGGTGGTGGTCGCCATCATCGGGACGGTGGTCGCGAGTGGCGCCTTCCAGATGGGCTCGTGGATGGCCGATGCGCGCGTGAAGGCGAGTGCTCGCGCAGTGGCCGATATCTTTCAAGTTGCGCGCTCCGAGGCGATCCGCAGTGGAAGCGTCCACCTCGTCGTATTCCAAAAGGCTCTCGGCGGTGATCGCGAGATGTTGGTCGTCAACGATGGGCCGGTGGGCGCGATGAACTGCAGCGTCGAAGCCGACGAGATCGTGCACCGTGCATCGCTCGAGCGCGGCGTTTCGTGGGGCACCTCGACGCTGCAGTCAAATGGAGCACTGGCCCCCGAAGACCAGGGGCGAGCGCCGATGGCGGCGCCCTCCGGGTCGAGTTTCAGCGACGCAACGCAACTGGCCACGAACCCCGCCACCTGGGTCGCTTTTGCGCCCGACGGAATTCCGCGGCTGTTCACGCCCACGGCCTGCGCCGTGCTCGGGCGTGCCGGCCAGGCCACGGGCGGGATCTACCTGACCAACCAGCGCCGCGATCACGCGATCGTTCTTTCACCGCTGGGTGGCGTGCGCATTCACGCCTGGAATGGAAGTTCGTGGACCCTTTAGTCGATCAAGCGCAGCGCGCTCGCCGCCGCTCGGTTCGCCGGCGGGCCGAGGGTGGATTCACCCTGATCGAAGTCATGGTCGCACTCGCGATTCTCGGCTTCGGGTTGCTGGGGCTGGCCGCCATGCAACTCCACGCCCTCCAGCAGAGTTCCGCGGGACGCCACACCAGCGACGCTTCCGCGGTGGCCCGGAGCGCTCTCGAACAGGTTCACCGGCTGCCGTGGTCGGCACTCGATTCGGCGCTGGCGGC
>CAJXIC010000095.1 GCA_913054385.1 uncultured Pseudomonadota bacterium | reverse complement strand
CGGCGGCACCCTTGCGCTGGGCGTCCGGGTCCTTGGGGGCCTCCTTCGGCCGCTGGTCGAATTCGCCGCCCGCGTCGCGGCAGCACTCGAGGGCGCGGGCCATCTTCGCCGCCGGGTCGTGGTCGGCAGATTCGAAGCCGAGTACCAGCACGGCCGAGGCGCCGTCACCAGCGCCGGTGTTCGCCGCCTCGGTGGCGTCGAGCAGTCGGCAGTTCGAGGGGAAGAGTCCCGACTGTGAGAGCGCCCGCACCGCTTCGGCGCCGCGCAGGAAGCCTTCGGCACCGGCAAAGCGCACCGACATCGATTCGCGGAAGGTCGGGCGATCCTGCAGCCGCATCCAGGCTTCGGTGATCACGCCGAGGGTGCCCTCGGAGCCGAGCCACAGGCGGTCGGGGCTCGGGCCTGCGCCGGAGCCCGGGAGCCTGCGCGATTCGAAGACACCGGCGGGCGTGATCGCGCGCAGGTTCTCGACGAAATCGTCGATGTGGGTGTAGAGGCTGGCGTAGTGGCCGCCCGAGCGCGTGGCGATCCAACCGCCGAGGGTCGAGAACTCGAAGGATTGCGGGAAGTGTCGCAGCGTCAGGCCGTGGGGCCGCAGTTGGTCTTCGAGCGCCGGCCCGAACACGCCGGCCTGGATGCGCGCGGCGCGCGATACCCGATCGATTTCGAGCACGCGATCGAGGCGACCGAGGTCGAGCACGACGTGCCCCTTGAAACCGGCCGAATCCGCGACTTCGAAACCGCCGACGACGCTCGAACCACCGCCGTAGGGCGAGCAGGCAATCCCGGCTTCGGCGCACCAGTCGAGCACGGCGACGACGTCGGCCTCGTCGGCGGGTCGGGCGATCTGATCCGGCGGCTGCGGAAATTCGCCGCGGGCGCCGCGTACCACGTCGCGGTAGCTGCGGCCGTAGTGGTGGAGCGCGCGGTCGCGGGGATCGGCGCTGCAGAGGGAAGCGAGCGGCGCGGGCGGAGCCACCCGCGGAGGGCGCAGAGCCAGGTCCTCGACGCGGGGTTCGGGCCGCAATTCGAGATCCGGCGCCTCGAGTCGTGCCGCCATCGTGCGCAGCAGACCCTGCTGTTGATCGGGGCGGGGCCCCGCGCCTTCGAGGCCCCATCCCCAGAAGCTGCGCGTGCCACTCATCCCGCGTTCACCGGCGCCAGCGCTTCGAGGGTTTCGAGGTCGGGTCCGGGGCCGCCGTCCGCACGCAAGGGCTGGATGCAGACATGGTCGGCGCCGGCGTCGCGGTGGGCGGCGATGCGTTCGCGCAGCGCATCGGCGTCGCCCCAGGCGACGATCGAGTCCACCAGCCCGTCGCTGCCGCCGTCCTCGAAATCCGCATCCCCCCAGCCGAAGTTCCGCAGGTTGTTCTGGTAGTTCGGAAGCCCGAGGTAGACCTTCATCGCATCGCGGGCGACGGTGCGCGCTCGGGTGGCGTCGGTTTCGAGCAGGACCTTCTGTTCGGGACACAGCCAGGCATCGGGCCCAATCACTCCGCGTGCAAACTTGGTGTGTTCGGGCGAGACGAAGTAGGGGTGCGCGCCGCGAGTCACCTTTCCCGAAAGCCGCAGCATCTTCTCACGCAGTGCGCCGATCAAGATGGGGGGCTCCTCTTCGGGACGCAGCCCGGCGAAGAGTGCCTGCTCCATCGCCTCGAGGTATTCGCGCATGGCGGGGACGGGGGCCTTGTACTCGTGCCCGCGCACCTTCTGGACGAGGTGTGCGTGCGAAACCCCGAGCCCGAGGACGATGCGACCGGGGGCCATCTCGCCGAGGGTGAGCTGGGCGGCGCGCATCGTCATGGGGTCGCGCGCGTAGATGTTCGCGATGCCGGTGGCGAGCACCAGCTTTTGGGTCTGGGTCGCCAGGTGGGCGAGCACCACGAAGGGGTCGCGTCCCACCGCCTCGGGGACCCATAGCGCGCTGTAGCCCCAATCTTCGATCCGCTTGGCGAACTCGCCCGCTTCGGTCGCGGGCAGGTTGTCGAGCCAGGTCCAGACGCCGAGGGCGCCGATCTCGGTGCGTACGCTCATCGCGATGTCTCCTTGGAGTGCTGGGGCCGGAAAAACGGGAACTGGAAAACGGGGACGGGTTTTCTTTTTGTCTTTCTCGGTGTCATGAGAATGTCTGGGGTCGGCTCCCGAAAGGGCAAAAAGACAAAAAGAAAACCCGTTCCCGTTTTCCAAAAAGAAAACCCGTCCCCGTTTTCTGATGTCGCGCGCGTTCCGGGTCGCGCCGCTAGGCTAGCGGTACCGGGCTGGAGTTCGCTCGGGGGGAGGACTGCAATGCAGGTAGGGTCGTGGGTCGCGCATAAGTCGGTGGGGGTTTTGCTCGGCGTATGGATCGCGGCGCTTGGCTGTTTCGGCAGCGACGAAGCGGCCCCGGGCGCCGTGGGAAGCGCCGCGAATCCCGATCCCGTCGAGGCGCGCCGGGGGGCCGCGGCGGCGGTGGACGATGCCAGGCTGCGCGCCGCGGGGAGCGACGGTGCAAATTGGCTTTCCTACGGCCGCACCCAGGACGAGCAGCGCTTCAGCCCGCTCGTGCAGGTCGATGCGGCGAACGTCGATCAACTAAAACTCGCCTGGCGTTTTGAGACGGGCCTGCGCCGCGGCCACGAGGCCACGCCGCTGGTGGTCGACGGCACCATGTACCTGACCGGATCGTGGAGCGTGGTCTTCGCGCTCAACGCCGCCACCGGCGAATTGCTGTGGAAGTGGGACCCGCAGGTTTCCCAGGAAGTGGGACGCGTGGTCTGCTGCGACGTGGTGAACCGCGGCGTCGCGGTCTACGAGGGGCGCGTCTACGTGGGCGTGCTCGATGGACGCCTCGCGGCCCTCGACGCGGGAAGCGGCGAACCCGTCTGGCAGGTGCAGACCACCGACCCCGAACTCGACTACAGCATCACCGGCGCTCCGCGCGTCGTCGATGGGCGCATCATCATCGGCAACGGCGGCGCCGAGTTCGGGGTGCGCGGCTACGTCTCGGCCTACGACCCGGCGGACGGCGACCTGCTCTGGCGCACCTACACGGTGCCCGGCGACCCGTCCAAGCCCCAGGCCTCCGAAGCGCTCGAGCGGGCGCTGCCCACCTGGACCGGCGACGAATGGTGGAAGGTGGGCGGCGGCGGCACGGTCTGGGACGCCATGGCCTACGACCCGGAACTCGATCTGCTCTACGTCGGATCGGGAAACGGTTCGCCCTGGGCCAAGGAGATCCGCAGTCCCGGCGGCGGCGACAACCTCTACCTCTCGTCGATCCTCGCCCTCGATCCCGAAAACGGCGAGATCCGTTGGCACTACCAGACGACTCCCGGCGACAACTGGGACTTCACCGCCACCCAACACCTGATCCTGGCCGACCTCGAAATCGACGGCGAAGAGCGCAAGGTGATTCTGCAAGCGCCGAAGAACGGCTTCTTCTACGTCCTCGACCGCGAGACCGGCGAGTTTCTCTCCGCCGAGGCTTTCGTCACCGTCACCTGGGCCGACGGGGTCGACCCTGAAACCGGGCGACCGATCCAGAACGCGAGCGGCGACTATCCCGAGGGCTTCGCGCTGGTGATGCCGACCTACTTTGGCGCCCACAACTGGCAGCCGATGTCCTTCAACCCGCAGACGGGCCTCGTCTACATCCCCGCCCAGGAAATCGGTGGGCCCTACCAGCTCGACGGCGCCTATTCGTATCGGCGCGGCCAGTTCAATACCGGCGTCGACAACACCTTCATTACGCTCTTCAACCGCGAACTCGTCTCCGGCCATCTGCTGGCCTGGGATCCGGTGAAACAGCGTGAGGCCTGGCGCCACCCGCTGGGGCTGCCGTGGAACGGCGGCACGCTGACCACCGCCGGCAACCTCGTCTTCGAGGGCACGGCGGACGGGCGCTTCCTGGCACTGCGCGCCAGCGACGGAAAACTCCTGTGGCAAAGTCACTCGGCGGGCTCCGGCATCATCGCGGCGCCGATGACCTACGCCGTCGACGGTGTGCAATACGTGGCGGTGGTGGCCGGCTGGGGCGGCGCCTTTGCGATGGTGGGCGGCGACGCCGCCGCGGCGGCCCAGGTCGAATCCGTGGGCGCCGTGGTGGCCTATGCATTGGTGGGGGACGCAATCACTGCGGACGCCGTGAAGGCCCTGATGGCCTCGCGCGATCCCGCGGTGGTGCGGGGGGCCGACCTCTACCACACCTGGTGCGCGCGTTGTCACGGCGCCAACGGCATTGCCGGCGGCGTGAATCCCGACCTGCGCAAGAGCGCTCGGGCTCTGGGGGTCGCCTTCGATGTCGTGGTGCAGAAGGGATTGCCGGGCACCTCGATGCCCGACTTTCAGGGGCGCATGAGCGCCGAAGATTCCGGCGAGATCCGCCGCTACTTGCTGGCCTTGCCGCCTCGTTGATTCCGCGGCGGCCGGTCGGGATTGCTAACCGCTGGCGCCGGTGTCGTAGCGTTCGAACTCGCCGGCGCGCAACCGAGCCCAGTAGCGGTCGAGTTCGCTTCGCACCGTCCCGGAAAGTATCACCACGCCGAGAATGTTGGGGAAGGCCATCCCCAGGATCATGTAGTCGCCAAAGTCGAGCACCGAGGTTGGGTGGAAGCTCGCCCCGGCAAAGGCGCAGGCCAGGAAGAGCGCCTTGTAGAGCAGCGTGGTGCGTTGCCCAAAGAGCGACTCCCAGCTCTTCTCTCCGTAGTAGCTCCACGAGATCATGGTGCTGAAGGCGAAGAGGATCGCCGTCAGCGAGAGCACCACCGGGAACCACGGGAAGACGCTGGCGAAAGCGAAGGAGGTCATCTCGATGCCGCTGCCGGCATCGGGGTTGTTCCAGGCGCCCGTCACCACGATCACCAGGGCCGTCATGCTGCAGATCACGACGGTGTCGATGAAGGGTTCGAGCAGCGAGACGAAGCCCTCGCGCACGGGCTCGATCGTCGAGGCTGCGGAGTGGGCGATTGGGGCCGAGCCGCAGCCCGCCTCGTTGCTGAAGGCCGCGCGCCGAAAGCCCTGGATCAAAACGCCCGCGAAGCCGCCGGCGCCCGCCTGCCAACTGAAGGCCTCGCGCACGATGGTTGCGAAGGCCGCGGGCACGGCTGCTGCGTGGGTGAGCAGGATCAACATTCCGGAGAGCACGTAGAGCCCGCACATCAGAGGCACCAGCACGCCCGCAACCTCGCCGATGCGCCGGATGCCGCCGACGATCACCAGCCCGACGGCGGTCGCCAGCACGAAGCCGAAGGCCAGCGATCCGGTCTCGCCCTGCAGGAAGGGGAAGGCAGTCTTTGCCACGGCGTAGGCCTGGTTCGACTGGAACATGTTGCCTCCGCCGAAACTGCCGCCGATGCACATCACCGAGAACACCACCGCGAGAACGCCGCCGGTTCGCGCCCAACCGCGCTCGGCCAGGCCCAGGCGCAGGTAGAGCATGGGGCCGCCGGTGACGCGCCCGTTGGCATCGACGCGTCGGTACATCTGGCCGAGCGTGCACTCGGCGAATTTCGAACTCATGCCGAGGAGGCCCGCCAGGATCATCCAGAACACCGCTCCCGGGCCGCCGATGCCGACGGCGAAGGCGACGCCCGCGATGTTGCCGAGCCCCACTGTGGCCGAGAGGGCCGCCGAGAGCGCCTGGAAGTGACTGATCTCGCCGGGTTCACCAACGCCGGTGTAGCGCCCGCGCACGCAGTCGATGGCGTGTCGAAAGCCGCGGAAGTTGATGAACTGGAAGCGCAGCGTGAAAAAGACCGCGCCCAGAATGAGCCATACCACCACGATCGGCAGCTGCACTTCATTCGGCTGGCCGTTGTCCCAGAAGGCGACGTCAAAGAAGATGACGCGGCCGATGGGCTCGACGATGAAAGCGCCGAAGGCGGCGTCGAGTCGTTCGAGCGTCGATGTCGGATTGCTCACGCCGGGGGAAGGGTAGGGAATTGGGAACGCGAAATGGGGACCGAAATGGGGACGGGTTTTCTTTTTTCCTTTTTTCCTTTTCGGATTGGAGAGAGCGCCAGGAGCCCGCTCATCGACTCGAAAAGGAAAAAAGGAAAAAAGGAAAAAAGAAAACCCGTCCCCATTTCGGTCCCTGCTAGTCTGCTTCGCCCATGCGCGAGCCCTCCCCGAATTCGCAGGCCGACCCGACTGCGACCACGACGCTCTCGGAATTGCGCTCGATGGAGTGGGTCGAGGGTTTTGGCGTGCCGGTTCCGAAGCGTCAGCTCGTTTTGAGCCCCGGGGAAGCCGCCTCCGCGGCGCGCGCAATCGGCTTTCCGGTGGTGTTGAAACTCTGCGGCGACGCCATCGCCCACAAGTCGGAACGCGATGGCGTGCGCCTTGGCCTCCGGGACGCTCCGGCGGTGGAAGCCGCGGCGCGTGAACTGCTCGCGGGGTCCGGGGCGGGGGATGCGGAGGGCCTCGTGGTCGCCGAGCAGGTGGCCGGACGCCGCGAGTTGCTCGCCGGCGTGGTGCGCGATCCCCAGTTCGGCGCCTGCGTTTCCTTCGGGCTCGGCGGGATCTTCACCGAGGCCCTTGCTGATGTCGTTTTCGCGAAGGCGCCGCTCGACCGTGCGGCGGCCCGCCGACTGATTGCGAGCCTGCGCAGCCACCGCCTTTTTACCGAACCCTTCCGCGGCGAGCCGGCGGCCAACCTCGATGCACTGGCGGATCTGCTGGTGGCGCTCGGCGACCTCGCCATCGCCCATCCCGAGGTGGCGAGCATCGACCTGAACCCGGTGCTTTTGTGCGGCGCGGAGCCCATCGCGGTGGATGCCCTTATCGAGATCAGCGCTTCGCCTTCCGTGCCCCCGGAGACCGCGCCCGAACGGTCGGACGCTGCCCTGCAGGAGCGCTTCCGACCACTTTTCCATCCGCGCGGGATCATCGTCGCCGGAGTCTCTGCCCACCCCGGGAAATTCGGCTTCGTCACCCTCCACAACCTGCTGCGCTTTGGCTATCGCGGTGAAATCTTCGCGCTGAAGCGCGACGGGGCGGAGGTGCTCGGTCGGCAGACCCTCACGAGTGTCGATGCGGTGCCCGACGGCGCGGCAGATCTGGTCTTTCTGTGTACGCCGCAGCCGGCCAACGAAGCGATCCTGCGCGCCTGCGCGGCAAAGGGGGTGAGGGCCGCCTTCATCGCCAGCGGCGGCTACGCCGAGGCCGGCGAGGAAGGCCAGCAGCGGCAGCGCGAACTGGTGACGCTCGCAGAAGAACTCGGCATGGTGATTGTCGGGCCCAACGGGCAGGGCGTGATCTCGACCGCGGAAGCGATGTGCGCGCAGATCGTCGCCCCCTACCCGCCGGCCGGTCGCATTGCGGTCGCCAGCCAGAGCGGCAACCTGGTTTCGTCTTTCCTGCA
>CAJXIC010000094.1 GCA_913054385.1 uncultured Pseudomonadota bacterium | reverse complement strand
CGCCGACGAAGAGCACGTTTTTTGCTTCGACCCCCGCCTTTTCGAGCGAATATTCGAAGAAGCGCGCATCGGGCTTGCATGACTGCGCCTCCTCGGAGCTCGACCAGTGGTGCAGCACCGCGTCGAGCCCGCAGGCGGGCACCATCGGATCGAGGTAGTCATCGTCGATGTTCGAGACGATCGAGAGCGAGAGCCCGGCGGCGCGCAGCTGCTGCAGGGTTTCGAGGCAATCGTGTCGTAGCTCGAAGTGTTCGAGCAAAAAGACGCGCTGGCGCTCGACGCTGGCGTCGAGCCAGGCGTCGTTGGGCGTGGCGCCGACTTTTTCTGCGAAGCGTGCGAAGCTCTCGCGGAAGACGTCGCGGTGCAGGTAGTAGGGGCGGGGCGAGTACTCGCGGAAGGCCTCGTCGCTGGCCTTCCACCAGGCGCGGCCGGCTTCGCCTGGGCCGAGTTCGAGCCCGAGCTCGCGAATCGAAGCGCGCACCGGGCTCGCCGAATTCGTCGCCAGCGGCTGGTAGCTGAAGAGGGTTCCGCCGAAGTCGAAGAAGGCGGCCTGGAAGCGGGGGTTCGTCACGGGCGTTGAGACTAGCTGCCAGCATCGTACCGTGCCGGGGCTGAAGAGGGCCCGCCAGGGCTATGGTTTGGCGATGGCGAGGCGCGCGAAGCAGGAAATCCCCCGGACTCTCGACGACATCACGCCGACCTGGTTGGACGCTGTGTTGCGCGGTCCCGGAACCCTTTCCGGCCCGGCAATCACGGGTTTTCGGGTCGAGAAGCTCGGCGAAGGCGAAGGCTTCATGGGCGAGACGGCACGCCTGCACCTTGAACGCGCGGCAGCGGTCGGAGCGGAGGCCGGCCCCCCCACGGTGGTCGTAAAGATTCCCACTGGGGTGAAGAGACTGCGCGGCGCCGGCGAATCCCTTGGTGTCTACGAGCGCGAGATTCTCTTCTACCAGGATCTCGCCCGCGATTTTCCGGTGCGTGTACCGCGCTGCTACTTCGCCGCGATGGATCCGCGCCCTTTCGGTGGGCCCGAGAATGATCTCGCGAACGTGGCGCTGCTCGAGAAGGTGCCGCATTGGCTGCTCTCGCTGTTGATCTGGCTGGGCCCGCTCATCGCGCTCTTCTCCCGTCGGCGCTACGTGCTGATCCTCGAGGACCTGGCGCCGGCACGCCTCGGTGACCAGGTGAGCTTTACTCCGCGCGCCGACATCGAGGGCGCCGTCGACAGCTTGGCTTTGATGCATGCGCGTTTCTGGAACGACGCCGCGGCGGCGGGGCGCGCATGGATCAACCCCAGCGACGTGGGGGCTTCGCTGAGCGGCTTCCTGGTGAAGCGCCAACGGAAGCGCTTCCTGTCGATGTTTCGCGAAAGCCTTCCCGCGGACATCGAAGCGCGTCTCGACTGGCTTCAGCACAACATGACGCCGGTGCAGACCGAGATGGCGGATCCTCCCTGTACGCTGTTGCACGGGGACTATCGCCTCGACAATCTCTTCTTCGACGATGGCGATCCGACGGCGCGGGCGATCGTTTCGGATTGGCAGGTTCCCAACTGGGGCCGAGGCGTCATGGATCTCGCGTATTTCCTGAGCGGGACCCTCGAGGCGAACAGCCCCGCCGGCAGCGACCGTGTCTTCGTCGAGCGGTACCACGCTGCACTCGTGGCACACGGGGTGACGGGCTATCCGCTCGAAACGTGCCTGGCCGACTACGAACGCGCGCTGCTCGTGGCATTGCTTCGGGTGGTCACGACCTTCGCCGAGATCGAGCACCAAAACCCCCGCGCGCGCGAACTCTTTCGGCTCTGGGTCGAGCGCGTCTTCGCCCTCGTCCCCGCTACGGGACCCACTCCTTGACGAAGTCGGAACACTTCGCCGCGAGGATGCGATCCTCGGCGGCCGGGCAGTCCTTGCACTCGCCGTCGGCATCGCGGTTGTAGTGGGGCAGGTGACCCCAGGGTCCGCGGCTCACGGCCTCGGCCTGCTGGGCCGAGAGGCGTCCCTTGATGCACTCGCGATCGATCCAGCTCGGCCCCTGGCAACCCCCAAGCAAGATTCCGAAAATCAATGCGAGCGTGCTTCTTCCGGGCAGGGCGGCCTCCAGTCGAGCTATCTTCGACCGTAGCATGGAGCCCACCGGCGAAGCCTCGACACCGTTCTGGAAGAAGGTGCTGCCCTGGGTTGGCGCCGTCGGCATCATCGGATGGATTTTCGGGCACGTGCCCTTCGCGGAAGTCATCGAAGCCGCTCGCGGGGCCGATCTCGGCACCTTCTTTCTCGCCCTGGGCCTGGCGGTTGTCGGCTGGTTTTTGCTCGACTCGCGCGCCTACGCCTATGTCATCACCCGCTTCAACGCGCCGCTTTCGTGGGCGGAGGCACGCGCACTGCGCGGCGTCACCTACATCGTGGCCGCCATCAATTGGAATATTGGGACGGCTTCGGTGGTGCTCTACCTGCGCCGCCTGAAGCAGATCCCCGTGCTCGAGTCGACCAGTTCGGTGTTCTTCTACACCAACTTCGACGGGCTGGTGTTGGTGAGTCTGGCTTTCCTGGGGGCATCGCTCTTTGGCGAATCGCCGGAGGTCCTGCAGATCCAGCGCGGCGCCGGGGTCGCCTTCGGCGTCATCGTCGTCACGCTGGCGCTGTTGATGAGTTCGAAGCCGAGTTGGGGCTGGCTCACGCGCGCCCGGGCCTGGCCGATCTTCCTGGCCTTTCGCCGCGCGCGCCCGCGCGACTTCGCGGTGCTGCTCGCCATCCGCCTGACCTACTTCGCGGGTTTTGTGGTGGTCTTCACGGTGGGGGCGCGGGCCTTCGGTATCGACTTGCCCTGGATGCTGGCCGTCGCTTCGGTGCCGGTGGTGCTGATGGCCGGGGCGTTGCCGATCGCGCCCGCCGGGCTCGGGACCCAGGCCGCCACCATGCTCTTTTTCTGGTCGGAACATGGCAGCGAGGCACAGATCGTCGCCTTCGGGCTGCTCTTCCCGATCGTCATCACCCTCGCACGGGTGCTGATCGGGCTTCCCTACTTGCAGCAGCTAAAAGGCCTGCGCGCCGACGAGTAGCGTGGGTCGCTGACCGGGAAATGGACGTGTGACGCCACCGACCGCGGCGATCCGGGCTAGCCTCGCTGCGTGCCGATCGACCTCGCGGAGATCCTCGCGCCCAGGCGCTGCGCCGTCGTCGTCTTCGAATGTCAGCAGCGTCTGCTGGGCGAGGGCACGCCGCTGCCCGGCCTGCGCGCCGCCGCCGAAGCAACGGGCCTGCTCGAAAACCTGGCCGGGCTGTTGCGGCGCGGACGCAAAGCGGGGGTCCCCGTCGTCTACGTGCGCGTGGTGCCGGCGCCGCCGGGGGAGGCCTCCCGAATGCATTCGCCGCTCGAGGCGCGGGTGGGCCCGCGCGGTGGGGGCGAGGCTCCGCACGGCTTCGACGCCGGCCCGATCTGCAAAGAAGTCGCGCCTTGCGACGGCGACATCGTGGTCGAGCGTCCCCACGGCATGACCGGGTTCTACCGCAGTGATCTCGACAGCGTGCTGCGGGCGTTCGGGGCCGAGACCCTCGTGCTCGCCGGCATCTCGCTCAACATCGGCGTGCTCGGCACGGCCATCGAGGCGGTGAACCGCGGCTATCGCGTGGTGATCCCGCAAGATTGCGTGGCCGCGGACCCGCCCGAGTACAAAGACCCCATCCTGCGCTACTCGCTGCGCAACCTCGCCTATCTCTCGGATGCCGAGGCGATCGCGGAGCACTTCGAGGGAGCCCTCGCTTGAGTCTGCGGGCGACCTTCTGGATGCTGGCGGTGCTCTTCTTCTTCGTGCTGCCGCTGCCCATGCTCGGTCCCTTCGGCGCCACCATCCCCGCCGCGCGCTTCGTGCTGTTGGCAGGTGCCGCTGGGTTGATCGCCGCCCTCGAGGGTGCCGCCGGTCCGGTCCCGGCCATCGCCGCGCTTCTGATTGGCCACGCCGTGGCCTACACGCTCGTCTGCGCGGGCCTCGCCTGGGCGGCCATGCGCATGCTCGCACCGTTCTCCGCCGACGCGCGGCGAGTCGCCGTCTTTTCCGCGTTGGCCTTGGCCCTGGCGATCGCGCTGGGCTTCGATCTCTACACGACGCCCTTCGGCACGCAGCCCACCGCGAGCCTCTGGAACGTGCTCTCGTGATTGGGCCGCGCGCAATCTGGTGGTTGCTTTCGTTGGTGATCTCGTTCGCACCTTCTCTCGCGCTCGCCGAGGCCCGCTGCGCCCACCACGACCCCCTGCGCCAACCCTTCTACGGCGACACCCACGTGCACACGGCGCTCTCCTTCGACGCCTGGGGCCAGGGCACGCTGGCCACTCCCGATGACGCCTACCGCTTCGCGAAGGGCGAAGCCATCGGCTTTCAACCCTACGACGCCGACGGCAACCCCCAGAGCCAGGCGCAACTGCGCCGCCCGCTCGACTACGCGGTGGTGACCGACCACAGCGACCTCCTCGGCGAGACGCGCATCTGCAGCGACCCCGCCGCGTCGGGGCACGATTCGCTCGTGTGTCGCGTCGTGCGGCGTTTTCCGAAACTCGGTTACATGCTGGTGAACGGATACGTCCACAGCAACGAAAATCCCGAGCGCTACTCGTTCTGTGGTGAGGCCGGCGAGCGCTGTCTCGAAGCCGCCGGGGGCCCCTGGCGCGAAATCCAGGAAGCCGCCGCGGCCCACCTCGACCAGAGCAACGCCTGCGGCTTCACCACCTTTGTGGGGTACGAGTGGACCGGGATGCCCGGCGGAAACAACATCCACCGCAACGTGATCTTCGCGAACGACATCGTCCAGGCCCGGCCGACCACCTACACCGAGACGCCCACCCAGGAGGGACTCTGGGAGGCCCTTCGCAGTGAGTGCCTCGACGCCCCGCCTGCGGTCCCCGGCGGCGCACGCTGCGACGTCCTTGCCATCCCCCACAACTCGAATGTGAGTGGCGGCCGCATGTTCACCATTGCGCGCGCCGACGGCACGCCCATTAGCGCAGACGATGCCGCCACGCGCGCACGCCTCGAGCGCCTGGTCGAGGTGACCCAGCACAAGGGCGACAGCGAGTGCCGCCCGGGGGCGGCCGACGAACTCTGCGAATACGAGACGCTCGGCTTCCCTCGCATGATGGACATGCTGGGAAGCGTCGGCGACGTGCCCGAGATCCCGCCGCGGGTCTACGTGCGCGAAGTTCTCGGTGAGGGGCTGTTGCAGACCGAGCGCCTCGGCGTGAACCCCTTCCAGTACGGAATCGTGGGCGCGACCGACACGCACTTTGGCACGCCCGGGATGGTGGACGAGGACGCCTACCGCGGACACGCTGCCGGTTCGGTCGATGCCCGCTTTGGAGTGCCCGCCTACCCGGATCGCAGCGACTTCAATCCGGGCGGCCTCGGCGTGCTCTGGGCCGAGGAGAATTCGCGCGCTTCGCTCTTCGCCGCGATGAAGCGCCGCGAGGTCTACGGCACCAGCGGCCCGCGCATCCAGGTGCGTTTTTTCGGGGGCTTTGAGCTCTCCGAGGCGATCTGTTCCGCGCCGGACTTTGCGGCCCGAGGCTACGCGGGTGGGGTGCCCATGGGCGGCACACTCGGGCCGAACCAGGCGGGCGGAGACCGCAGCCTCTCGCCCGGCGACACCGCCCCGCGTTTCGCGATCCAGGCGCTGCGCGATCCAGGCGGCGGCGGCGTCCCCACGACCGCTTTGCAACGCATCCAGGTGGTGAAGGGTTGGCTCGAAGAGGGCGTCGTCAAAGAACGAGTCTTCGACGTGGCCGGCGATCCGGTGAGCCCGGCCTCGGTCGATCTCGGTACCTGCACGCCGCGCGGCGCGGGCTTTGATCAACTCTGCAGCATCTGGACCGACCCCGATTTCGATCCCGAAGCTCACGCCTTCTATTACGCCCGGGTGATCGAAAACCCGAGTTGCCGCTGGAACGCCTGGACTTGCCTGCGCGCGGGGGTCTCGTGCAACGATCCGGCCTCGGTGCCGGGCGAACTGGCCGCCTGTTGTGACCCGAGCGTCCCCCGGACGATCCAAGAGCGCGCCTGGACCTCGCCGATCTGGTACGTGCCAGGCCCAGCGGGCTAGGCTGATCCGGTGGCGCGCGCCGCTTCGCCCGAAAGCGTCGGCCCCCCAGGAGCCCGCATGAAGTTCCTCCTCATCGTTTTCCTACTGCTCGCCGCGGCAATGTTCTGGCAGCACACGCGCTATCTCCATGCACGGCGCGATTTCGTGCGCGATCGTCAACGTCTCTTCTACGACACGCGCGCCTTCCACGCGCTCACCTTCGTGCGCGTAGCGCCGGGCTTTGAGCTTCTCGAAGAGTTGCGCGGTCTGCGCCTCGCGACCCAGGAAGCCGAGGGCATCGACTGGGTCTACGCCGGGAAGGTGGTGATGAATGGCAACGTCTCGCAGCAACTCGGCCCGGTCGATTGGAGCGCGGTGATCCTGCTGCAGTACCCCACCCGCAGCGCCTATGAATCGATGGCGGCCTCCGAGCCCTGGCGCGCGGCGCTCGCGCGTTTCGCCGAGAGCTATACCCAGGGTTTCGAGCGACCGGCGCTTCCCAACCTGCTCTTGCCCCAGGCGCTCCTCTTGCGCCGGTGGGCGAGGGTGCTGCGGCGCGAACCTTCAAACTTTCCGTTCGCGCGCATGCCAGGGATCGAAGAGCGCCCCGAAGTGCAGACGCGCATCGGCGAATTGCTCGGCGAGAGTGACCTTGGCGCCCACGCCATCGCCATCGTCAACTTGCAGAAGGTTGGCACGCCGGAGCAACGAGCCGCCGACGCGCGTTACACCGGTCGCATGCTCTCGGCCATGGCGGAGGGCGGCTATGGCCCCATGCACCTGGGCCGCGCGATCCGCGTCGAACGCGATCTCGACTTTGATCGCGTCGCCATCGTCTATTACCCCGGGGTCGAGTTCTTCGCCGACCTGGTGCGCAGCACCTTCTTTCAGAAGATCATCGGCGACAAGCAACTTGGCGACACCCAGGCCAGCATCACCGTGCCGATCCTCGACCGGTTGTAGGGGCGAATACGCGATTCACCGTGTCGCTTTGCGCCGGGCGAACACCACGAAGGGAGCCAGCCAACGATGAAACCCGTTTGCATGGTGATTGGTGCGGGGGCCGGCATCGGCGGCCACGTGGCGAAGCGCTTTGCGCGCGAGGGCTACCACGCGGTGCTCTGCCGCCGCAGCGACCAGGCTGGACTCGAACGGTCAGTGGCGGCCATCCAGAAGGACGGCGGCTCTGCTTCGGGCTTCCTGCTGAACGCCGCGCAAGAGGGTTCCCTCGAAACCCGCATCGCCGCCGTCGAAGCCGAGATCGGTCCGAT
>CAJXIC010000093.1 GCA_913054385.1 uncultured Pseudomonadota bacterium | reverse complement strand
TGCAGCGCGCGACGACGAAAGGTTTGCCGATCGCCGATGCGGTGGCGCGCGCCGATGCGCGGGGGGTTCCCATGGGCGGCGATCTCGCGACGTCGCCCGCCGGAGCCTCTCCCGCCTTCTGGGTTTCGGCCCTGGCCGATGTCGGAACCGTCGAGCAGCCGGGGAGCGACCTGCAGCGCATCCAGATCGTGAAGGGTTGGGTGGACGAGGGCGGCCAACTGCACCAGCGGGTCGTCGACGTCGCGGGCGGCGACAATGGAGCGAGCGTCGACCCGCTGACCTGCGAACCGCAGGGCGAGGGCGCCCGCAGCTTGTGTGGCGTGTGGCGCGATCCGGATTTCGATGCGAGTCGTCCGGCGGTGTATTACGCGCGGGTTCTCGAGAACCCGAGTTGTCGTCACTCGGCGTGGGCGTGTCTGCAAATGGCGCCCGCAGAGCGCCCGCCGGGCTGCCTGCACCGGGCGATGGAGCGTTTCGTGAGCGAGCGCGCCTGGACGTCGCCGATCTGGTACACGCCGGAGCGCGCCGAGCTAGACTGAGAAAGCGCCCGGACCGAGGCACGGTCCACCAGGAGGAATCGCGATGCCTTCGTTCTTCGATCTCGAGGCCACCTCGATCCTTGGCGAGAACGTGCTGTTCTCGGAGTTCGAGGGGAACCTCTCGCTGGTGGTGAACGTCGCCAGCCGCTGAGGCAAGACACCCCAGTACGCAGGTCTGCGTGCACTCCACGAGCGCCACTCCGGTAGCGGTTTAAACGTGCTGGCCTTCCCCTGCAACCAGTTCGGAGGACAGGAGCCGGGTACGAACGAGGAAGTCCTCGAATTCGCCCGGAGCGAGTACGGCGTCGAGTTCCCGATGTTTGCAAAGATCGAAGTGAACGGTGCCGACGAAAGCCCCGTCTATGCCTTCTTGAAGGCGGGGCACCCCGACGCGGACGGCAATGAGGACATCGCCTGGAACTTCACGAAATTCCTGGTGGGTCGCGATGGCCATGTGCTCAAGCGTTTCGGCCCGCAGGTGACGCCGGAAGAGATCGAAGAGGTGATCGTCGGCCATCTCTAGTGCAGCGGGGCGGGGTGACAGACTGGCGCGCCGCTTCCTGGGCCGATTCGATCGAGCGCCTGCGTTTTCTCCAGGCTGCGCGGCGGCGGCCAGACCCGCGGCGCCGCTCTGGTTGAAGGCGATCCAGCCGGCGGTGGGGTTCGCGTACGCGAAGCGCGCGAAGTAGTCGAGCTGCGTAGAGGGGGTCATTTCGAGCCCTCCGACTTCGCGCGGCACCTTGAGCCACGGGACCTTCGCTCGCCGAAGCAGTTTTGCCATGGCTTCCGGGGGGCGCCGCAGCTCCTCGGCCTCGCGTGCGAGGGTTTCGAGTTCGGGCGCGATGGCGTCGAGCGCTTCGAAGGCGTCGAAAGGGGTGGTGGGTGCTTCGCCGGTGCTCGGTTCGGCAGAGCCGTCGGTCATGCTCGAGTCCTCGAGTCGCAGTTCGCGGGCGGCATCGGACGCTAGCCGAGATCGCCCCGGGGCGAGTCGCCCTTTTCCGTGGAAGTGCGCCGCGAAGTCGTGCAAGCTAGGCACCGCGCGATCCCTAAAGCAAAGCCGTGACCGGTCCCGCAGAACGGTTCGGCAGCGGGGCCCGATAGTGGGGACCCGGCGGAGGACTGGCATGGCTCTTCATACGCTGCTCGGCATGGAGATCGGGGTTCCCGAGCCGGAGGGTCTCGACGCCTTCTACGCAGAAATCGGCCTCAGCGGCGGCAAGGGCGCCTGGGGCGGCGAGGATTGGCCCGGGCAGATCCGCGTGGTGGAGGCGCCCTACCGGCAGCTCATGTCGATGCGGATTGCCTGTGAAACGGAAGAGGATCTTGCCAGTGCGGAGAGTGGGATCTCGGAACTCGGGGTCGCGAGCCGGAGGGCCGACGGCGGCCTCGAGTTCGAGGACCCGATCAACGGCTGGCGCGTGCGAGTCGAACCGGCGGAGAAGGGTGACGTCGCGCCGCAGCCCGAACGCGTGCGGAATCGTCCCGGTGTCCGCGCACGTACCGACGCGCGCGCCGAGTTGATCGTAGAGCAGAACCCGCGCCCGCCGCGCCGCCTGGGACACATCGTGGTGGGGTCTCCCAAGCCGCTCGAGACGACGCCGATCTACCGCGCCCTCGGCTTCCGCGTCTCCGACGTCGTGGGCGGGGGCATCGCGACCTTCATGCGTTGTTCGCCCGATCACCACAACCTGTTGATCGCTCCCGGACGTGTGCCCTACCTGAACCACTACGCACTCGAGCACGACGATTTCGATTCGGTGGCGCGAGCGGCGACGCTCTACCTGCGAAACCACGAGGACGATCGCCAGGTGGCGGGCCCGGGGCGCCACCAGATCGGCGGCAACGAATTCTGGTACATGCTCGACCCCAGCGGAAACATCTTCGAGTTCTTCTCGGACATGGATCGCATCGAGGACGAC
Organism: uncultured Pseudomonadota bacterium; assembly: GCA_913054385.1. Lineage (GTDB taxonomy): Bacteria > Myxococcota_A > UBA9160 > UBA9160 > UBA4427 > JAYGCV01. Next base: position 4,887 of record CAJXIC010000093.1, on the reverse strand, counting down.
GAGAGCTGGAAGCCGCGCGACGACTGGGATCTCGAAGATTCGTGGTCGCTCTGGGGGGAGAAACGGCAGCCCGAGATCTTCTTCAACCCGCCCGACATGGACGCCATCGTGGCGGGATACGAGAAGGCCCAGGCGGGTTGACGGGCGGCGTGCGAAGCCTGGGCGCCATCGGCTGGCTGCTGCTCTTCTTCGGTCTCGCGATGCTCGGTAACGCTGGCTGGATGCTGCTCGACCCGGGGCATTGGTACACGGACCTGCCGGCGGCAGTTCCCGACACCGGGCCCTACAACGCGCACTTCGTTCGCGACATCGGCTGCGCCTTTCTGACTGTCGGCGTGGCGCTCACCTGGGGCGCCTTCGCGCCGCGCACCCGAGCGCCGCTTACGGCGGTGGCGGCCCTCTTCCTGGTGGCCCACGCGTTGTTGCATGTCTACGACACCGCCAGCGGTCTGCTCCCGAGCAGCCACTGGGAACTCGACTTCGCCGGGGTGTATCTTCCCGCAATCGTCGTTTCCGCGGTGGCCTGGATTCTCTGGCGCCGCGAGCACGCCTAGTCGGGTAGCCCGCCGCAGGAGAATGCAATGCCCCGAATCGACGGAGTGAGCGACCGCGACGCCAGTGTCGTCCAGAAGGCGATGTTCCGGGCGGCGAAGGGCCGAGTCGGGCAGGTCCCCGATCCCCTGCGGCTGATGGCGCACAGCTCCGGGGTGATGTGGGCGGCGGGGTTCTATGAAATCGCCAGCGGACGCGCGTCGAAGGTCCCCGCGAATCTCAAGGGACTCGCGGCGCTCAAGGTCGCGGGCCTCGTTGGTTGCGTCTTCTGACTGGACATCGGTTCTGCCGTCGGCAGAAAAGATGGACTCAGCGAAGAGAAGATCCTGGCGGTGCCCCGCCACCGCGAAGCCGAGGTCTTCAGCGAACTCGAGTGCCGGGTACTCGACTACGCCGAGGCGTTGACGAAGACGCCCGCCGAAGCCAGCGACGAGATGGTGGCCGGACTCGCGGAACACCTCGACGACGAACAAGTGGTCGAACTCACCGCGGCGATCGCCTGGGAGAACTTCCGCGCGCGCTTCAACCGCGGCTTCGACGTCGCTGCCCAGCAGTTTTCCGACGGCGCCGTCTGCCCCCTCCCGTAGAGGCGGCGGTCTCCTAGACTTCCGGGATATGACGAACGAAGAGAAACGGGCGCTGGCGGAGGGCTTCTGGGCCGTCCTCGCGACCCGCGATTTCGAGAAGGTGGGGGCCTACTTCACCGCTGATGGACTCTACGAGGACGTCCCCACGCCGGACGCGGGAGCGCGCGGGCCGGAGGCCATCGCGGCGCGCCTGCGAACGGGCCTCGGCAGCATCCAGGGCTACGAGCACGAGACGCACCGCATCGTGGTCGAAGGCGACAGCATCGTTACCGAACACACCGAGACCTGGCACTTCGACGACGAACACAGCGTGGCGCTGCCCTTCGTTTCGATTCACGAGATCGACGCCGACGGGAAGTTCACCCTTTGGCGCGACTACTGGGACATGCCCACGCTGCTTGGCGCCGCGCCGCAGTGGTGGCTGGACGACATCATGAAGAAGGCCGAGGAGGTCGGGCTGCGCTGAGCCCGCGCCCGTTACCCGCATGCCGAACGACACCCGCTGGTCCGTCGAGCGCGCCACTGCCTGGTGGAAAGCGCAGCCCTGGTTCGCCGGCTGCAACTTCATCCCCAGCACCGCCATCAACCCGCTCGAGATGTGGCAGGCCGAGAGCTTCGACCCGGAGACCATCGCGCGCGAACTGCGCTGGGCCGCCGACCTCGGCTTCGATGCAGTGCGCGTCTACCTCCACGACCTGCTCTTCGACGACGACCCCGACGGATTTCGCGAGCGTATCGACCGCTTCCTCGTGCTGGCCTCCGCGGTCGGTATCCACACCACCCTCGTGCTCTTTGACGATGTCTGGAACCCGGAACCGCGCCTCGGCCCGCAACCCGCGCCCCAACCCGGACGCCACAACTCGGGCTGGGTGGCTTCACCCGGGCTTGCTCAACTCGAGCGCTACCCCGGCGACGCCTCGCTACGCGCCCGCCTCGAACGCTACGTCCGCGGGGTCGTCGAGGCCTTCGCCCACGATCCGCGCGTTGCGCTCTGGGACGTCTACAACGAGCCCGGCGGGTTTCCCTCGCCGGGGGCGGATCCGGTGGGCGCAGCGTGCCTGCCGCTCCTCGCCGACTCCTTCCGCTGGGTGCGCGAAGTCGCACCCGACCAGCCGCTCACCTCCGGCGTATGGGAGGTGCCGAACCATCCACTACCGTCGGCAATCGCAGAGTTGCAGTGGGCGAACTCCGACATCGTGAGCTTTCACCACTATGGCCCGGTCCCCGACCTGCTGGCCTTCATTGAGCGCCTGCGCGCCCGCAGCGAACGCCCGCTGCTTTGCACCGAGTACCTCGCGCGCCCCATGCACAGCCGCTTCGAATCCCACCTGCCCATCTTCCGCGAGCACGACATCGGTGCCATCCACTGGGGCCTCGTCGCGGGAAAGACCCAGACCATCCACCCCTGGTGGAGTTGGTTCGAAAAAACCCCGGTGCTCAAGCGCGACCCCTGGTTCCACGACGTGCTTCACCCCGATGGTCGCCCCTTCGACCCGGCCGAAGCCGCTTTCCTGCGGAGTTTTCTCTCGCGGCCGGCACCGCACCCCGGTCGCATCGCGCACTAGGTGACCGAGGGCCCCGCCGCGGAAACGATCTTCGTCGTCGCTGGCCTGCCGCGTACGGGCACCTCGATGCTGATGCAGATGCTCGCGGCCGGCGGCGTGCCGATCCTGTCGGACGGCGAGCGCCAGGCTGACGAGGACAACCCGAAGGGCTACCTCGAACTCGAAGCCGCGAAGGGGCTACGCGATGACGCGAGCTTCCTCGACAGCGCTTCAGGCCAGGCAGTGAAGATCGTGGCGCAGCTGCTGCCCTACCTGCCGTCGAAGGAAGGCCGCCGCTATCGCATCCTCTTCACGCAGCGCGACCTCGACGAGGTGATGGCCTCGCAGGGGGTGATGCTCGAGCGGTCGGGGCACGCCGAGGCCGAGCGTGACGACACGAAACTCCGCGAGACCTTCCACCGCCAGCTGGTGCGCCTGCGAGCCCTGTTGGCGGGTCGCGAAGATTTCGACACGCTCTTCGTGCACTATGCCGAAGTCGTCTCCGATCCGACCGCCACTGCCGGTGCCGTCGCCGACTTCCTCGGGCGCGCGGTCGACACCGCGGCAATGGCCGATGCGGTCGACGCTTCGCTCTACCGCCAGCGAGGCTAGCCCGGAGGCTGCAGATCAGGGATCGCCGTCGCCGCCATTAGCCGAATTCGCGCTCGCGGCAGGTGAGGTTCAGTTGGCCCGCGAGGCCGGCGGCGCGGTGCACCTCGATGGTGCGGTAATCGTCGGAGGTCGCCATCTCGATCAGGGTTTTCGGGGATGGGTAGACGACGATGGCCACCGCATCCCAGGGTTCCTCGACTTCGCCGAGCAGTAGCCCCACCACCTCGGCGCCGAAGGCGAAGCGTCCGCCGCGGGCCTCGACGAGCTTCCGTACCCCCTGGGCGTAGAGTTTGTAGGCGGCTTCGCCCGAGAGATCGGTCTCGCGTTCGTCCTCGTATTTCGCTTTCTCCCGAAACTTGAGCAGGTTCAACATCGCGACTTCGCCCTTGACGGCGAGGAAGGCGGGAATCGCGGTGGGGTCGGGCTGGACGGCGTTTTCGACTTTCATGGGGGCCTCCGAGGCTCTAAGGTTTGGGCCCCTGCTTTCTAGCACGCGCGCCCGCGTGGGCGGCCCCGGCCGCGGGAGATGACCATGGAAGTTCTGCGCACCCCCGACGAATGCTTCGAGAACCTTCCCGCCTTCGATTTCGATCCGCACTACACCGAGGTGCCTGATTTCGAGGGGGGCACGCTTCGCATCCATCACCTCGACGAAGGGTCGCCGGACGCACCCGCCGTGCTGTGCATGCACGGCCAGCCGACCTGGAGCTACCTCTACCGCCACATGATCCCGCTGCTCACGGGTGCGGGGTTGCGCGTGATCGCTCCCGACCTCGTGGGTTACGGCCGTAGCGACAAGCCCGCCGCGCGCGAAGACTATTCGTACCAACGGCAGGTCGACTGGATGAGTGCCTGGCTCACGGCGAACGATTTCTCGGGGCTGACCTTCTTCGGCCAGGACTGGGGTGGGCTGATCGGGCTGCGCCTGGTGGCCGAAAACGAGGCGCGCTTCGCGAAGGTGGTGATCTCGAACACCGGTCTTCCGGTGCCCGAGGGCGTCTCGCAAGAAGTCTGCGACAAGGTGCGGCGGTTTCGGGCCGAAGCGCCCACGCCGACGCTGGCCGAGGTGGGCGCGGCCATGGCGAAGATGTCGACGGGGGAGATGGCGCTGCATTTTGCCTACTGGCAGAAGTGGTGCTGGGAGAGCGAAGACATGCCGGTGGGCGTCGCCGTCACCGGCTCGATCCGGGGGCGAGCGCTCAGCGCGGCCGAAACCGCGGCCTACGACGCGCCCTTCCCCAGCGCCAGCTTCAAGATGGGGCCGCGCGCCATGCCCAGTCAGGTGCCGACACTCCCCGACGATCCCTCTGTGGCAGCGAACCGCCGCGCCTGGGAGATCTTCGAAAAGTGGCAGAAGCCGTTCTTGCTGGCCTTTGCCGACGGCGATCCGGTGACGAAGGGCATGGATCGGGCCTTCTGCGAGCGCGTCCCCGGTGCCGCCGGACAGCCGCACACCACGCTCACCGGCGCAGGCCACTTCGTCCAGGAAGACTGCCCCGAGGCCCTCGCGAAGATCATCGCCGATTTCGTGAAGGGATAGGCCCGAAAAACGACCCCGCGCAAGGGAGATGACTCGATGTCCGATCCGAAAC
>CAJXIC010000092.1 GCA_913054385.1 uncultured Pseudomonadota bacterium | reverse complement strand
CGGTCTCCCCCGCTCGTTCCAGCACCAGGTGCTCCGCCAGTTCTTGGCCCCGTGCGCTGGCCACCGCCTCGGCCAGGCGCAGCGCGGTGCCGCTCGGGGCGTCGCGCTTGGCGGCGTGGTGGATCTCGACGATCTCGGCGTCGAAGTCGGGCCCCAGCACGCGAGCGGCCTCGGCGGTGAGTCGCACCAACAGGTTCACCGAGAGCGAGAAGTTCGGCGCGTGGAGCACCGCGGTGCGCAGGGAGAGTTCGCGGACTTCGCCCCACTGCTTTGGATCGAAGCCGGTGGTCCCGGTGACATAGGCCACGCCGCTCTCGGCGGCGACGCGCAGGTTTGCGAGCGTGGCCTCTGGCACCGAGAAGTCGATGGCGACCCTGCTTCCGGCAAAAGCGGTTTTGGGGTCGTCGCCGAGGCGGACGCCGGCGCCGACTTCGCTTCCCAGCGCCGGGTGCCCCGGGGCTTCGAGCGCCGCCGCGAGTTGCAGACTCGGTTCGCCAGCGAGCGCTTCGCGCACGCGTTCGCCCATGCGCCCGAGCGCTCCCACCACCGCGACGCCGGAGACTTCGGTCGCCATCACAGCACCCCCAGGTCCGTAAGGACGGCCCGCAGGGCCGGCACACAGGGCTCCGAGAGCGGCAGCAGCGGCAGCCGGATCTCCGGTCCGACAACCCCAAGAAGCGCCAGCGCTGCCTTCACCGGGATCGGGTTGGTTTCAACGAAGAGCACCTCGAAGAGGGGCATCAACCGGTAGTGGATCTCTCTGGCCCGGGTTTCGTCGCCCGCGCGGAAGGCCGAGACCAACTCGCCCATTTCGCGCGGAACCACGTTCGACGAAGTCGAGATCACGCCGCGGCCGCCGAGCGCCAGCAGCGGCAGGGTCAGCGAGTCGTCGCCCGAGAGCACCGCAAAATCGTCGGGACAGCGGCGGATCACCTCCGCCATCTGGTCGAGATTCCCCGACGCCTCCTTCACGCCCACGATCTTCGGGTGCTCCGCCAACTGCGCGAGCGTCTCGGGCAGCACGTTCGACGCCGTGCGGCCGGGGATGTTGTAGACGAGCAGCGGCAACCCGCTTTCGTCGGCGACCGCACGGTAATGCGCCACCAGCCCCGGCTGGGTGGGCTTGTTGTAGTAGGGGGAGATCAGGAGCGCCGCGGCAGCGCCCGCGTCCCGCGCGTGGCACGTCAACTCGATGGCCTCAGCGGTGTTGTTCGAGCCGGTGCCCGCCACCACCGGGACACGCCCCGCGGCCGCCTCGACGACGATCTCGACCACGCGCTGGTGCTCGTCGTGGGAGAGCGTGGCCGATTCGCCGGTGGAGCCGCAGGGCACCAGCCCATCGATGCCCGCCGCCACCTGGCGTTCGACCAACTCGCGCAGTGCCCCCTCGTCCACCGCGCCGTCGCGGAAGGGGGTCACCAGGGCGGTCAGGGTTCCCTCGAACATCGCGCTGCTACCCCTTTGCCTTCGGAAGTGGCTCCGCGTCCGGCACGGGCCCCGAGGTCGGGAAGTGGCCCTCGAAGACCTCCGCCGCCGGGCCCGTCATGAAGACCGACGCAGCGGGATCGTCGCGCCCCTGCCACTCGATTTCCAGTTCGCCGCCGCGCAAGGCGACGACCACGCGCGCATCCACTCGCCCGCGCAGGATTGCGCTGACCGCCGCGGCGCAGGCACCGCTGCCGCAAGCCAGGGTCTCGCCGGTGCCGCGCTCCCAGGTGCGCTGCCGCAAAAGGCCCCGGTCGACGACCTGGATGAAGGCGACGTTGACCCGGTTCGGGAAGGCGGGGTGGTGCTCAATCTGGCTCCCGAGGTGGGCCACCGGGGCCTTTTCGACGTCGGCGACCTCGATCACCGCATGGGGGTTGCCCATGGAAACGCTGGAGGCGAAGAGCGATTCGCCGTCCACCTCGAGGCTTTCGTCGAGCACCGGTCCCTCGCCCGAGCCGAGGGTGGTCGGGATCTTCTCCGGTGCGAGGATCGGTGCGCCCATGTCCACGCACACCCGGTCGTTGCCCGCCCAGCGCGGTCGCACCACGCCCGAGAGGGTCTCGACGCGGATCTCGTCGCCGTCGATGCGCCCGCGATCGCGCAGGTACTTGAAGAAGGCGCGGATCCCGTTGGCGCACATCTCGACCTGGGAGCCGTCCGCGTTGTAGATCTCCATCCGAAAATCTGCGTGCTGGGCATCGCCCGGGGGTCGCACCACCAGCACCTGGTCGGCGCCCACGCCGAAATGGCGGTCACACAGCCGGCGCGCAAAGGGCTCGAGCGGCGGCAGCACACAGCGCGTGGCGTCGAGCAGCACGAAGTCGTTCCCGGCTCCGTGCATCTTGGTGAAGGCGATCGCCGTGTCGAGGCTCATCGCGCTGCATTTCCGTTCTCGGCGCCCGCAGCGGGCGCGGCTTCGTTCGCGGCGTCGACGGAATCCGGCGGCAACGGACTCGGCGCCAACGAATCCGGCGCCATCGGACTCGGCGGTCCGTAGCGCCCGCAACCGAGAACCAAAGCCAGCGCGAGGCTGAGCGCCAGTGCCCGCGCCGGGGTCACGAGGCTTCCCCGCCGAGCGCTTCGGCTTCCCGATCGAGTTCCTCCTCGAGGGTGGCGAGGGCCGCTTCGACGCGCGCGCGCGAGGTTCCGCCGGCGGCGTTCCGGGCCTCGACGCTGCCCTCGAGATCGAGCAATTCCGAGCCGGCAGCCGGAAACGCCGCATGCCATTCTTGAAGCTGTTCGCGCGAGAGATCGCGCAGGTCGAGCCCCTCGCGGACACTGTGGGCGACGAGCTTCCCCACGGCCTCGTGGGCATCGCGGAAGGGAACGCCCTCGCGCACCAGCGTCTCGGCGAGGTCGGTGGCGAGCAGCAGCGGGTCGGAGGCGGCCTGCCGCATGCGATCGGTGTCGACGCGCAGGGTCGCCAGGGTGCCGCTCATCACCAGGAGCGAGTCGCGCAGGGTCTGCGCCGAGTCGAAGATCGGCTCCTTGTCCTCTTGCAGGTCGCGGTTGTAGCTGAGGGGCAGCCCCTTCAGCGTGACGAGCAGCGAGACCAGGTTGCCGACCGCGCGCCCGCTCTTTCCGCGCACCAGTTCGGGCACGTCGGGATTCTTCTTCTGGGGCATCAGGCTCGAGCCCGTGGAGTAGGCGTCGGCGAGTTCGACGAAGCCGAACTCGGCGCTCGACCACAGCACCAATTCTTCGGACAGCCGCGACAGGTGAATCATGCAAAGCGCTACAGCGGCGAGCCACTCGACTGCGCCGTCGCGCGAGGCGACCGCGTCCATGCTGTTGCGGGGCGGCCCGGCGAAGCCCAGGGCCGCAGCGCTGTGCTCGGGCGCCAGCGGCAGCGTCGACCCGGCCAGCGCCCCCGAACCCAGCGGCGAGTTCGAGAGCCGTGCACCGGCATCGGCAAAGCGTGCAGCGTCCCGCCCCAGCATCTCGGTATAAGCGAGCCACTGGTGGGCCAGGCGCACCGGTTGCGCCCGCTGCAGGTGCGTATAACCCGGCAGCAGCGTGTCGACGTGTTCTCGAGACCGCTCCAGCAGCACCCGCCGCAATTCGAGCAACCCGCGGCGAGCCGCCAACGAGGCGTCTCGCAGGTAGAGCGTGAGGTCGGTCGCAACCTGGTCGTTGCGACTGCGGCCGGTGTGCAGGCGCCCCCCGACCGGGCCGACGAGCTCGCGCAGCCGCGACTCGATGTTCATGTGGATATCTTCGAGAGCGGGCTCGAAGACGAATTGGCCGGCTGCGATCTCGGCGTCGATCGTGTCGAGGCCTTCGAGGATGGCCTGGGCATCGCCCTCGGGGATGATCCCCTGGCTCGCGAGCATCGCCACGTGGGCGCGGCTGCCGCGCAGGTCATACGAAGCCAGCGCCCGGTCGAAGTGGACCGAAGCCGAGAAGCGTTCCACCGCGGGTGCGGTGGCTTCTTCGAAGCGCCCGCCCCAGGGCTTCTTGGTGTTGCGATCCGACGTCGTCATGCCGGTAATCTCGCGGTTTTCGGACGATCCAACAAGCGTGGCCACGGCTTTCGTGGGCCACCGGCGCGCCGCCCCGCTCGGGCGCCCCCGGGCGCCACGCGCGACCTGCTAGCCTCGCCTTCCGAGGCGTCGAGGGGTGGGGGGGACGCTTGGCAGCACGGAAGCGAGGCGGTGGGCGAAAGCGCCGCGCGGACAGCGCGCGAGCGCGTCGGCCGGCTGCAAAGGGTCGCAAGCGCCGTCCCCGGGCGCGCGGCGTGGATCGGCTGCGTCGGGCCACGCCCTGGCTGGCGGGGCTGTCGGCCGTGTGTGGCTTCGCGCTCAGCCTGGCGCTGCTGCAACTCGACGCCACCGTGGTCGAGCGCTTCGAAGGCCAGCGCTTCGCGGTGCCCTCGAAGGTGCTCTCGGCCCCCTCGATCCTGTACCCGGGGCTCGACTGGCAAAGCAGCGGGCTGCTTTCGACGCTTCGGCGACTCGGCTACCGCGAGGTCTCGGGGAAGGCGTTGCTCGACGTGGGGAGCTATCGACAGAGCCCCGGGCGGCTCGAGATCCACTTGCGCGCCTTCCGGCACCCTTCGCGCCCCGAGCCCGCCCGGCGCATTGCCCTGCGCCTCCGTGGATCGAAGATTGCGCGGATACGCGAGGCCGACTCGGGTGCGGAACTCGGCGCGGTGTTGGTCGAGCCCGAGCGCGTAGGAGCCTACTACGGCAGCGAGCGCCAGCAGCGCGACCTGATCCGCCTCGCCGAGGCCCCGCGCCATCTGGTCGGGGCGATTCTTGCCGTCGAAGATCGGCGCTTCCTCAGCCACCCGGGGATCGATCTGCGACGGATCGGCGGCGCGCTGCTCGCGAACCTTCGCGCCGGCGGGATCCGTCAGGGGGGCAGCACCCTCACCCAGCAGTTGGTCAAGAATTTCTTCCTCACCCCCGAGCGCAGCTGGACGCGAAAGCTCCAGGAAGCCGCCATGGCGCTGATCGTCGAGGCGCGATATCCGAAGCCCGAGATCCTCGAGGCCTACCTGAACGAGATCTACCTCGGGCAGCGCGGGGCCACCGAGGTCCACGGCGTGGGCGAAGCCTCCCAGCTCTATTTTGGGAAGAGCGTGGCCGACCTCGCCCCGGAAGAGTCAGCGCTGCTGGCGGCGATCATCCAGAGCCCCAACCGGATCTCGCCGCATCGCCACGCGGCCAAGGCCACCGATCGGCGCAACCTGGTGCTCGACCTGATGCTCGAGCAGGGGTACCTCGATGCCGACGAGCACCGGCGCGCCCGGCGGGTGCCGCTACGCGTGGTGTCGGTTGCGCCGGAGGAAAACAACGCCCGCTATTTCCTGGACCTGCTGCGTCGCCAACTGCCCCAGGCCTACGACGCCGAAGCGCTGAGCCTCGAGGGACTCGAGATCCACTCCACCCTCGAGCCGAAGCTTCAGCGCGCGGCGGCGCGCGCCCTGCGCGAGGGTCTTGTTGCAGTCGAGAAGCGGCAGGGCCGGGTCGAGGGCGACGCTCCGCTCCAGGGCTGCATCGTGGTGCTGCGTCCCCAGACCGGCGAGGTGCTGGCGCTGGTCGGGGGGCGCGATTACCGCGCCTCGCAGTTCAACCGCTGCGTCGACGCGCGCCGCCCGGTGGGCAGCGTGTTCAAGCCCTTCGTCTACGCTGCGGCGCTCGAACCCCAGGGGGCTCGGCCGCTGATTACCCTCGCGAGTTTTCTGGACGACAGTCCGATCGAAATCGAGACCCCTTCGGGAACCTGGAAGCCCCAGAATTTCGATGGAAAGTTCCGGGGCCGGGTTTCGGTGCGCGAAGCGCTCGAGCGCTCGCTCAACGCGCCGACGGTTCGCCTGGGGCAGGCAGTCGGCGTGGCGCGGGTGGCCGCGACCGCGCGGCGTTTGGGCCTGACCAGTTCGCTGCCCCTGGTTCCAAGCCTGGTGCTCGGAACCGCCGAGTTGTCGCCGCTCGAGGTTGCCCGGGCCTACGCCACCCTCGCCAACGGCGGCGTCCGGTCGTGGCCCCACACCTTCGAGGACATCGTGGCCCCGGGCGGCGGGAGCGTGGACCGCCGCGAACGCAAGTTCGAGCGGGTTCTCGATCCGGGGACCAGCTACCTGGTGATTTCGCTGCTCGAGGGCGTCGTCGAGCGGGGCACGGCCTCGCGGATTCGGCGCCTCGGCATCCGCGGTCCGGTGGCCGCGAAGACCGGGACTTCGGACGACGAGAAAGATCTGTGGTTCGTGGGCATCACGCCGGAGATGGTGGCGGTGGTGTGGGTGGGCTACGACGAGCCCGCCTCCGTGGGGTCCGCCAGCAGCCGCGTGGCCCTGCCCATCTGGGCTGCGTTCGTGAAGCAGGCGATCGGGGACGAGATCCGGGGGAAGTTTCAGCGTCCCCCCGAGATCAAGCGCCTCGAAATCGAGCCGCGGAGCGGTGCGCTGGCCCTGGCAGGCTGCCCGGTGCGGCGCAGCGAGTTTTTTGCGGTAGGCACCGAGCCGGAAACGGTCTGCCCCGAGGGCGCACGTCGTCCCGGAGAGAAGGCGCGGGGCGGCTTACTGCAGTGGCTCGACGGACTGTTTTGAGGCGCGCCGCCGGGCGGTTGGATTTAGCCAAGCGTGTGCATCTCGCCGCCATCGCCGGGGGTCCAATCCAGTGCGCCGACTGGCGCGCATGGCTTTCCACCCACTTTGTGGGTTCGGCTGTGCCGAAAACGGTGCAGTGTTGGGAGTGCTTCGTCCCCGGCGGTGCCTTGCACCCCCCGGGACCGGTGATCGACACATCCGGCTCGTGAAACGTCGCGTTTCGCACCGGTGACCGCCCGGCTGCGAGACACGTTCAGGTCGCGCGGTGTGAGTCGCGCAAGGTTTTGGTTCGAGCCTTTCGGGCGAGCGTGCAAGACTCGCAGTTGGCTGGGCCGACCCCCGAGACCGGTCGCCAGCCGCACTCGGAAATTTCGAACGCCCGCAGCGATTGTCACGGTGCTTTGCGAAAAGTGTGCGCAACGATCAACTTTTTGTTGACACTTTTCTTGCGGCTGCGATAGGATCGATTCGTCTTCCGGGTGGTTGGCTTCGCGTTTCGAAATGTTGCTGCAGGCACCCACCCCCCTACCCAACGAAATTTCTTCCACCCCCCATCCGTGCGCGTCCCCCCGCAGGCGATTGCGCCCGCAACGGATCCGATGAAAAAACCCTCCCGTCCGAAGAGCGATTACTCCATCCAGACCGTGACCAACGCGCTGCGCCTGCTCGAAGCCTTTTCCGAAAAGGACGAGCTCGGAGTCAGCGAGATTTCACGCGATCTCGACCTGCACAAGAACAATGTGTTCCGGCTGCTCGCCACGCTCGAAGAGCGCGGCTACATCGAGCAGTGTTCGAAGAACGACCGCTACCGA
>CAJXIC010000091.1 GCA_913054385.1 uncultured Pseudomonadota bacterium | reverse complement strand
CACCAAGGCGTCGGGGGCGCCGAGCAGAAAAAAGGTCAGCCGTGTCGCCGATTTTTCGCCGATGCCGGGGAGTCGCTTCAGGCTCGCCACCAGTCTTTCGATGGCCGGGGAGGATTCCACGCGGGGCTACCCGGTGCCCGTTCCCGGGAAGAGTGACGCGAGGTCGATCCCACCGGAAGCGCGCTGCAATTCCTCTTGCACGCTCTGCTGCGCATTGCGCAGGGCGGCATTGACCGCCGCGGCCGTGAGGTCCTGGATCATTTCGCGATCCCCGGAATCGTAGAATGCGGCTTCGATGCGGATTTCGAGGATCTTGAGATCGCCGCTGCAGGCCGCGGTGACCATTCCGGCGCCCGCCGATCCCTCGAAGCGCCGCCTGGCCAGATCGCGCTGAATCTCCGCCATCCGGCTCTGGAGTTCCCGGGCCCGGCCGAAGAGATCGCCGAGGTCGGTCACGGCTTCGCGCCGAGGGGGCGAATCTCGACGAGTTGCGCGTCGAGTTCCTTGAGGGCCATGTTGATCGCCTTGTTCTCGAGGGCGTTCTTGCGGTAACGGCGAATGGACTCGCGATCGTTTTCAGGACTCGAGAGGCTCTTCGCGCCTCCACCGAGGGCTCTGATTTCGATCTTCATCCGGCTGCCGAAAAAGCGCTCGCAGATGGCGTCGACTTCGCTGATGCGATCGATGAGGCGCTGGGAGTGGAAGGCGTTGCTGACGCCGATGCACAGCCGGCTGTCCTGGTGCTCGAGCAATTTCCCGCCTTCGAGCGAGGCGAAGAGACCGCGGTTCTGGTTCTGGGCGAAGGCGCGCAGTCGGTCGAAGACTTCGTCGAGGGAGGCATCGGATTCGATCACCGCGGCCTTGGCGGGCGTGACGGCCGGGGTCGTGGCGTCGACGACGGGCTGCGTGGCCGTGGCCTCGGCCTTCGGCGCCGGGGTGTCTCCTGGGCCAGCTTTCGTCTCCGGAACGGCGGCGGGGCGGGGCTTCTCGGGTTCCGGGGCCGGACGCGGCGGGGGGCGCGTGGCTGCCGGGCGTATCGCCGCCACGGAACCTCGACCGCCCTGGATGCTCCCGCTGCCCAGCTGCTTCTCGAGGGCTTCAAGCTTTGAAACCAATGCGGCGACTTCAATGCCTTCGGGGAGAGAGGCCAGCCGTACCAAGGTCATCTCGAAGACCGCGAAGGGATGGGGCGCCCAGCCCAGTTCCTCCTGCTCGGTGACCAGCGTCCGGAACATGCGCCGCAGGCGCACCGGATCGGTGGCTTCGGAAAGGTCGCGCAGCTGCTGCAGCTCGTCGTCGTTGCACTCGACGAGATTGGAAGCACCCGGGGCTACGCGCAACACCACGAGGTCCCGGAAGAGCTGCATCAGGTCCGAGGCCAGGCGGCTGGCTTCGGTGCCGGCCTCGAAGGCACCAGCGCTGGCCGCGAGGGCGGCGGCGGCATCGCCCTCGACGCAGGCCCGGGCGATTGCCAGCAACACCGATCGATCGGTGAGGTCGAGGACTTCGGCGATCGAAGCGTCGGAGACATCGGTTCCGCCGTAGGAAAGGATCTGGTCCATCAACGTCTGGGCATCGCGCATCGAACCGTCGCCTTCGCGGGCGATGGCGCGCAGGCCGGCGTCGGAAATCGTCACCGACTCCGCGTCGGCGATGGCGCGCAGGCGTTGCGCCACCTGGGTGATGGGGATGCGCCGCAGGTCGTAGCGCTGGCAGCGAGACAACACGGTGAAGGGGATGCGCTCTGGCTCGGTGGTGGCAAAGACAAAGAGACTCCGCGGCGGCGGCTCCTCGAGCGTCTTGAGCAGGGCGTTGAAGGCCGGCTTCGAGAGCATGTGGACTTCGTCGACCACGTAGATGCGATACTTGCCGGGAGAAGGGGCGTAGCGGATCGACTCGATCAGGTCGCGCACGTCGTCGACACTGTTACGGCTGGCCGCATCGATTTCCTGCACGTCCGTTGAGCGACCGTCGGTGATCTCGACACACGAGTCGCAGGTGCCGCAGGGTTCTTCGGTCGGGCCCTGCTCGCAGTTCAGGCAGTGCGCCAGGATGCGTGCGAGGGTCGTCTTGCCGACGCCGCGCGGGCCCGCGAGCAACACCGCATGGGGGACGCGGTCGCTGCGGATGGCGTTGCGCAGCGGTGTGGTGACGTGGTCCTGGCCGATGACCTCGTCAAAGGTCTTCGGACGCCATTTCCGCGCGATGACTTCGTAACTCAAAGGGGGTGGGGCCTCGCGAATGCTGGGGGCCTGCCCCGGTCCAAGATCGCAGGGCACCCCCGCTTGCGACCGGTCCCCCGCTACCGCTGCTTCCTTCCGGATCTGACGGGGTTCACAAGGTTCCGAGTCCGAGCGGGACCCTGCGATCAAGGTCCGAGACAGACCCCGGTCGCAATCTACACGGGGCCCTCGGGGCGGTCAATCAGTCGCATCCACCCCGCGCAGCAGAAGGCGGCGTGGCCCCCTGGGGCCGAGCTCGGTCGCCGGGCCAGCAGGCGCAGCGGGCGTGGACTAGGTTCCGGCCTCCCCGGGCCCGCCGCGATCACAGGCCGATGGCGGCGCGAGGGGCTCGGCAAGGAGCATGGAATGCCGGAAGAGCAGGGCGACGCCCGAGATCGGCGCGGCGCCCTCCTGCTGGGCGTGGGGGCCCTCATTGGAATCGGGCTGGCCGCTTCCGGGGCGTTTTCGACGGCGGACTTCAACGCGGTGGGGGGCAACGTAATCGCGCGCGTGAACGGCCGTGCGGTCGCCGCCGAGAGTTACGCCCTCGCGCGCGATCGCCTGGCCCTCGACAAGCGCAACCCGATGACCGACGCCGACCGCGAGCACGTCCTTCGGCGACTGGTCGAAGAGGAACTGCTGATCCAGCGCGGCGAGGCCATCGGGCTCGTCGAATCGGAGCCCTCGATCCGGAAGGCGATCGCGGCGGCGATGATCCAGGCCATCGTGGCCGAGAGTGAGAGCCAGCAGCCGGACCGCGGGGAGCTTCTCGCCTTCTATGAGGAGAATCGCGGTTATTTTACACCGCCGGGCACGCTGCACGTGCGCCAGCTTCGGATTCGCAAACGTGCCGGGGAAGAGGCCGCCGACTGGCGCGCACGGGGACGCGAAGCGGCCAGTGCCCTGGCAGCGGGAGAGCACTTCGAATCGGTGGGCGAGCGCCTCGGGGATGCTCCGCTGCTGGTGATTCCCGACGCCCCGCTGCCTTCGCAGAAGTTGCGACAGTACCTCGGGCCGAGCCTCACGCGTCTCGCGGCCGGGCTGCCGACCGGGTCGACTAGCGCATTCGTCGAGGCGGAAGACGGCGGGCGCATCCTGCTGCTGGTGGCGGCGACCGAGGGAACGACGCCGGCCTTCGAGGCGATCTCCAATCAGGTCGAGGTCGCCCACCGCCGCTTTGCGGGGGACCAGGCCCTGCGCGAGGTCCTCGAGAGCCTGTGGCACGACGCTGCCATCGAATTCGCGCCCGGGGCGCCGCTGCACTGATGCGAAGGCGTTCCGGGACGCTTCGCCGCGCCTTCGTGCTCGGCGCCCTCCTGCTGGGGGCCGCCGCCGCGGCGCAGGCCCACACCCGCAGCCAATCGTTCTCGAACTGGGAGATTGCAGGGGACGGGACCGTTCGCGCGAGCTTCAGCGTGCTGGCTCGGGAAGCGACGCGACTGGCGCCGCTCGAGGCGGCGGCTTCGAACCTCGAAGCGGTCTTCGTGGCGCATCTCGCGCGCCGGGTCGAGGTGCACTCGGCGGACGGCGTGTGTGTTCCCGTTGGCGGGCCGCGGCCGCTGCGGGCACGCGAGGGGCACTTGCGGGCGGAGTGGCATTTTGACTGCCCGCCCGGGAGCGATCTCGAGATTGGCATTGCGAGTTTCTTCGATGTCGCCCCCTCCCACGTCCATTTCGCTCGGGTTCGGCGGGGCGATGCTCTCCCGCGCGAGTATTTGTACACCGACGCCACCCGAAGCCATCCACTCGCGGCGACCGAAACCGCCGAGTCGTCGTCCACCGCCACCACCTTCACCCAGTATGTCTCGCTCGGCGTCGAGCACATCTGGGCCGGCTTTGATCACATCGCCTTCCTGCTCGCGCTGCTGCTGCTCTCGAGTCGGCTCCGGGATGTCGCCTGGATGGTCACCGGCTTCACGCTGGGACACAGCCTGACGCTGACCCTGGCCGCACTCGGCTGGGTGGTCCCGGATGTTCCCGTCATCGAAGCGTTGATCGGCTTCACCATCGCGTTGGTGGCGATCGAGAGCGTCGCGGTCGAATCGGGGCACGCCCGTCCCATTGCCGCCGCGCTGGCCCTGGGCCTCCTCGCGCTCGCCGGCGCGACGATGCTTGGCCTAACGCGGCTGCCCGTGGAGGTTTCGCTGGGTCTCGCGCTCTTTGGCTATTGCAGCCTGCGGCTGGCTTCGACCCGAGAGGCCGCGCGCCGCTTCAGCCCGGTGCTCACGGTGGTCTTCGGGTTGGTGCACGGCTTTGGCTTCGCCAGCGTGCTGATGGAGATCGGGCTGCCGCGCGATCGCCTGGTGCCGGCACTCTTTGGATTCAACATCGGTGTCGAGGTCGGGCAGTTGGTGATCGTGGCGGGGGCCTTTACCGGCGTCACGCTGCTCGCGCGGCACCTCTCTTTGCAAATGCGAAGCTTGGGTCGGAGCCTGCTCGCAGCGGGGCTCTGCGGCCTCGGGCTCTACTGGTTCGTACTCCGCGCGACGCTCGCGTGAGGCGTCGCGCTTCTGCCGCGCGGCCGTTTATGCTCGTGACCTCGTGTAGAGTAGCGAGAGGAGACGCGGACGATGTCGGATCGTAGCGGCGAGGGTGCAGTGACTGCGGGGACTGAAGCCGCGGAACTCAACCCGCTTGTCGAGAAAGCGCCCGTCGGGGAAGCGACGGACCTGCCCCGAGCCTTCGCGCTCCTGGCAGAGATGACGCGGCGTTTCGCCGACAGCCTCGAGGTGACGCCGGCGTTGGTGGCGGCCCTCGAATCGATCGCTGCGCAACTCGGCGCCGAGGGCGGATCGTTGTGGCTGCGCGACGATCAGGCGGGCGAGGCGGGCGAGATCGTGTGCGAAGCCTCGGTGGGGCCCGCCGACATCACCGGGCTGCGCCTGTCGATCGAGGAGGGGATCGTCGGGCGCTGCGTCCGCGAGAACGCTTGCCAGAGCGTGTTCGACACGGCCAAGGATCCCGCCTTCGCAAGCTCGGTGGACAAGGCCTCGGGAATTCGGACGCGCTCGATCCTGTGTGCGCCGATGCCGGGGAGCGACGGCGCCATTGGTGCAGTCGAGTTGATCAACCGCAGGGAGGGCGATGGCTGCTTCTCTGCCGGGGACCTTCACGTGCTCGAGGTGCTGGCTTCTTCGGCGGCGCTGGCGCTGAGCAATGCGCGCATGGCGACCGCGGCCGCCGAGCACCGCCGGGTGCAGCGCGAACTCGAGCTCGCAGCCGAGATCCAGCGCGCGTTGCTGCCCGAGGCCGGGGCGGTGGACGCGCCGATTCACGGCGAGAACGTCCCCGCGCGAACCGTCTCGGGGGACTTCTTTGACTACCTCGAGCTCTCCGATGGTCGCATCTCGTTCTGCCTGGGAGACGTCTCGGGGAAAGGCATGAATGCAGCGCTGTTGATGGCGAAGACCGCGAGTCTCTACCGCTGCCTGACGAAAACAATCCCGAGCCCAGGGCGCCTGCTCGCGGTGATCAACGATGAACTCGCCGAGACTTCCTCGCGCGGGATGTTCGTGACGATGGCCGCGGGGGTCTATGACCCCGCGAGCGGACAGGTCGTGCTGGCGAACGCGGGCCATGAGCCCCCGCTCTTTCGCAGCACCGACGGAGGTTTTCGGGGGATACCGGCGCTCGAGCCGCCGCTGGGTGTGATCCAGGGGCTGCTGCCGCCCGAGGGCTACCCGGAAACGACGATCGACCTCGCGGGCGGTCGACTCTTCGTCTTCTCGGACGGGCTCACCGAGGCGATCGGCGCCGACGGTGAGCAGATCGGTTCCGAGGGGCTAGAGGCGCTCTTCGACGAGTACCAGGAAGACAGCATCGCCGATTGTGTGGCCGCCGTGATCCGTCGCGTTGGCGATCTCGAGCACCGCGACGACCTCACGCTTCTCGGTCTCGAGCAACGCGCTGGGAGCACATCAGAGGAGCGTGCAGAGGCACTTTGGGACCACCGCTGCCCCGCCGAGGCGAAGCAGCTCGCGGGCATTCGCAAGGATCTGCGCGGCGCCCTGGCCGCTGCGGGCCTCGACGACACCCGTGCGGCCGATTTCGTGACTGCGATCGACGAGGCCTGTCAGAACGTGGTCCGCCATGCCTACGCCGACGCCCCTGCCGGAGACATGCAGGTGACACTGCTGCGCTGCGGCAGCGAGTGGACGCTGCTGCTGCGCGACTGGGCGCCTCCGGTCGACCCGAGCTGCCTCGATGCCGGACGCGATTTCGACGATCTCCGTCCGGGAGGGCTGGGGACGCGCTTCATGAAGGAGCTGATGGACGAGGTCTCCTTCGACTCTCCTCCTGCCGGCGGAGGCAATCGGCTCCGGCTCGTGAAGCGGTTATCCTAATTCGCGGCTCCCGGAGTGGCGCGCGGAGCGCCCCGCCCGGACTGCGGCCGCAAGTCCAAGTAGAGGACACGAGACGCCATGCAGCACGAAGTCCGGGAAGAAGGTGAAACCCTGGTGGTGGCGCTCGCAGGCGAGATCGACCTCGAACATTCGCCGAAAGCGCGCGAAGTGTTGCTCGAATGTGTCGGGCGATCGCGTCCCATCCTGGTGGATCTCTCGGGTGTCGAGTACATCGACAGCTCTGGCGTGGCGAGCCTGGTCGAAGCCCTGCAGCAGGCGAAGGCGCGTGGCCAGTCGTTGGCACTGGCGTCGGTGAGCGCCTCGGCGTTGCGCGTGCTCGAACTCGCGCGCCTCGACAAGGTCTTCACGATCCACGCGAGTGTTGCGGCGGGGCTGGGTGGCTGAACCCCAGGGCGCAGCCTCGCGCGCCGGCGCCCTTCTCGAATCCATCGGGCGCGCGGTCGGCGAACTGCTCGAGGCGGTGGGTGTGGGCGCGTCGTTCTTCGGGCAGTCTTTCTACTGGCTTGCAATGGGGCGGCGCCGGCGACAGGTCGTACGCTTCGAATCGATCGTGGCGGAGATGGTCGAAACCGGAATAGGAGCGATCCCGATCGTCGTGGTGCTCTGCACCACCATCGGCTTGATGCTCGCGCTCCAGGGGATCAACGCCCTCGAGCAGTTTGGCGCACAGCACCAGGTGACCTTCGGCGTGGCCCTCTCGGTGACGCGCGAGTTTGCACCGCTGATCACCGGGATCGTCGTGGCCGGGCGTTCGGGCTCGGCGCTGGCGGCG